>CAXUKK010000116.1:0-8112 GCA_964251455.1 uncultured Enterovirga sp. | reverse complement strand
GCCGCGCCCCTCTGACGCTGGCACTCAAGTCGGGGAATTTCGGCACGGACGACTTCTTCATGAAGGCGTGGGACCGGCTGGCCTGAGACGTCGCGGCTAGGGCTATCGCGGTCGCCCGGCCTTGTGCGCAGATAGGACAACAGGCCGACGAAGGCTGGAGGGAGGAGCACGACGATGGCGGATAGCAGCGAGGCGGTGGGCGCGGTGCGCACGAAGGCCGCCGTGATCGGGCTCGGCTCGATGGGATACGGCATGGCGATGTCGCTTCTCCGGGCCGGGTTCGACGTCACGGGATGCGACGTGTCTGCAGAGGCCGTCGCCCGGCTGGTCGCGGCCGGGGCAAACAGCGCGCCGTCGCCGGCGGAGGCCGCGCGGGAGGCGGGTGTCGTCGTGTCGGTCGTGGTCAACGCCGCCCAGACGGAGCAGGTGCTGTTCGGGGAGGGCGGCGCTGGCTCCGCCCTGAAGCCTGGGGCGGTGTTCATCTCCTCCGCAACGATGGACCCGGACCTGGTCCGCGGGCTGGCAGTGCGGGTTGAGGCGCTCGGCTGCCACTACCTCGATGCGCCGATGAGCGGCGGCGCGCAGCGCGCGGCCGAGGGCGCATTGACGTTCCTGGCCTCAGGCAGCAGCGCGGCCTTCGCGCAGGCCCGCCCGGCCCTGAACGGGATGGCCGCGAAGGTCTACGAGCTCGGCGCGGAACCGGGGCAGGGTGCCGCCTTCAAGATGATCAACCAGCTGCTCGCGGGCGTGCACATCGCGGCGGCCTCGGAGGCGATTGCGTTCGCCGCGAAGCACGGCCTCGACATCGCCAAGGTGTACCAGGTCATCACCGCATCCGCCGGCAATTCGTGGATGTTCGAGAACCGCATCCCGCATGTGCTCGAGGGCGATTACACGCCGCGCAGCGCGGTCGAGATCTTCGTGAAGGACCTCGGCATCGTGCAGGACATGGCGCGCTCGGCCCGGTTCCCGGTCCCGATGGCGGCTGCGGCTCTGCAGATGTTCCTCATGACGGCCGGGGCCGGCATGGGCCGCGACGACGATGCCTCCGTGGCGCGGCTTTACGCCCAGGTGAGCGGAACGAGCCTGCCCGGCGTTAAGAGCTGAGGCGCCTGCTCAGCCGCCGTGAGACGAGACCGCTCCGTCCGACTCGAGGCCGGCGATCTCCTCGTCCGAGAAGCCGTGCTGGCGCAGGATTTCCCGCGTGTCCTCGCCGAGACGCGGCGCGGCCTTCCGGACGCCTCCAGGCGTCTTCGAGAACTTGATGGGAAAGCCGATCGCCTTCACGGGCCCGGCCGTCGGATGCTGCACCTCGACGACCATCTCGCGCGCGATCGTCTGCGGGTCCGAGAGGGCCTGGAGCATGTCGTTGACGGGCCCGCAGGGCACGCCGGCACCGTCGAGCAGGTGGAGCCAATGCGCGGCGCTCTGCCTCCTGAAGCGGGCGGAGAGCTCCGCCTCGAGCGCGGCGAGGTTCGCCATCCGGGCCGCGTTGGTGGCGAAGCGCGGATCGGTCCCGATCTCGGGCGCGCCGAGCGCCTCGAGCGTGCGGGCGAAGTTCTTCTGGTTCGCGCCACCGACGACGATCCAGCCGTCCGAGGCCTGGAAGGCCTGGTAGGGCGCGTTCAGCGGGTGTGCCGAGCCCATGGCGCGCGGCGCCTCACCAGTGGCGAGCGCGATCGCGGATTGCCAGTAGGTCTGGACGAGCGCCGCCTCGAACAGCGAGGTCTCCACCCACTGGCCCTCGCCGGTCTTCAGCCGATGCGCATAGGCGGCCGCGATGCCCAGCGCGGCCAGGATGCCGGCCGTGATGTCGGACAGGGGAGGGCCGCATTTCGCGGGCGGGCTGTCGGGCCCGTCGCCCGTGAAGGTCATGATACCGCTCATCGCCTGCGCAACGAGATCGAAGCCGCGCCGGTGCCGGTATGGGCCCGTGCGGCCGAAGCCGGAGAGCGAGCAATAGATCAGGGCCGGGTTCTCGGCCTTGAGCGCCTCGTAGCCGAAGCCGAGCCGCTCCATCACGTCCGGCCCGAAATTCTCGACCAGCACGTCGGCGTCACGAATCAGGCGATGCAGGACCGCGGCGCCGCCAGGCGTCTTCAGATCCAGGACGATGCCGCGCTTGTTGCGGTTCATCATCATGAAGGACGCAGCCTGGTCGCCGATCTTGGGAGGAATGGACAGGCGCGTGTCGTCGCCGGACGGGCTCTTCTCGACCTTGATGACGTCCGCGCCCATGTCGGCGAGCATCATGGTGCAGGTCGGCCCGGCCATGACGTGGGTCAGGTCGACGACCTTCAGGCCGGCGAGCGGGCCCGTCCCGCTCTGTGCCGGGTTTGCCGATGTGGGCACGAGCCTTACTCGCCCTTCCAGACGGGCGGGCGCTTGTTCAGGAAGGCGTCCATGCCCTCCCGGAAATCCTCGCTCATGTAGCACATGAGGATCAGGTCCTCGCCCTCCTCGCGGGAGAGGCGGGTGCCGAGCCGCCGCACGGCCTCCTTGGTGGCCCGCAGCGTCAGGGGCGCGTGCCCGGCGATGAGGCGGGCGAGCTCGTCGGCGCGCGTTGCCAGGGCGTCGGCATCGGCGACGACCTCCGACAGCAGCCCGACGGCGAGCGCTTCCTGCGCGTCGACGAGCCGGGCCGTGAAGATGATGTCCTTCAGGCGCGCCGCACCGATGAGGTCGATCAGCCGGCCGATATTCGACATGGACAGGCAATTGCCGAGCGTGCGGGCGATCGGGAAGCCGAACTTCGCATCCGCCGTCCCGATCCGGATGTCGCAGCAGGCGGCGATGCCGGCGCCGCCGCCGGTGCAGAACCCGGGGATCGCCGCGATGATCGGCACGCGGCAGGTCTCGATCCCGGACAGGATGCGGTCGATGCGCGATTCATACTCGAGCGCGTCTTCGGTCGTCTTGAAGGCGCGGAACTGGTTGATGTCGGTTCCCGACGCGAAGGCCTTGCCGCCAGCCCCTGTGATGATGAGGGCGCGCACCGAGCTGTCGTCCCCGAGTTCGCTGCAGATCTCGCCGAGCCGCTCGTACATGGCGAAGGTGAGAGCATTGCGGGCCTGCGGACGGTTGAACGTAACCTTGGCGATCCCGTCATGGACTTCGAAGAGCAGGTCCTGGTCGGGCGTGGCGGAAAGCGCTGCGGACATGGCGGGTCTCATCGATGAGCTGGGACGGACCGGACCGGTCCGTCGGGGATCAGAATGGGTGGGTTGCGGCGACTAGTTTGCATTCGGCCAGACGCTGCGGCAATCGTGGTCGCGAGGTCCCGGTGAGAGGACCGTCATGGGTGAGACGCTGCGATGACAGGTGCCGAAAGCATGGACCGTCGCCCGAGGATCGCGCTGGCGATCGGCGATCCTGCCGGTATCGGGCCGGAACTCGCGGCCCGCATGGCGGCCGATCCCGAGGTGAACGAGGCGGTCTCGCTGACGGTGATCGGCGACCGGCGCGTACTGGAGCGTGGTGCGCGTGTGGCGGGGATCTGTCTCGATCTCGAACGCGCGGACGGGCCGCGCTTCCGAGACCTCGGCCATCTCGATCCCGACACGATCCGGCTCGGCGTCGCGGCGGAAGCGGGCGGCCGCTTCGCGGCTGCGAACTTTCGTGCGTGTCTTGAAACGGCGCAGGCCGGGGAGGCGGATGCGGTATGCTTCACGCCCTTCAACAAGGCCGCCATGAAGCTCGGCGATCCGGCCTTCGACGACGAGATCAGCTTTGCGCTCCGCGTGCTCGGGCTTCCCGGCCCGGCGAGCGAGTTCAACGTCCTGGACGGACTGTGGAATGCCCGGGTCACGTCGCACGTGCCCCTGTCGCAGGTGGCGGGCCTTATTACGGAGGCGCGCGTGGCGCGTGCGATCAGGCTGACGGCGGCCTCCATGCGGGCGGCCGGCATCGCCGCGCCCCGGATCGCGGTCGCGGCCCTCAATCCGCATGCTGGCGACGGCGGGAATTTCGGCCACGAGGACGACGAGATCATCCGCCCGGCGGTCGAGGCTGCGCAGCGCGAGGGCGTGGCGGCGGAGGGTCCGTACCCGTCCGATACCGTGTTCCTGCGCGCCAGAAAGGGCGCCTTCGATGCCGTGCTCACGATGTATCATGACCAGGGGCAGATCGCGATGAAGCTGCTCGGCTTCGAGCGCGGCGTGACGCTGCTCGGCGGCTTCCCGTTCCCGATCTGCACCCCGGCGCATGGCTCGGCCTACGACATCGCCGGGCAGGGCACCGCCCATCCGGGCGCGACCTGCAACGCAATCCTGCTGGCAGGCCGGATCGCCGCGTCGCGCAAGGACGGCGTGGCTGCCCGTCCGGAGCCGGCGCTCGCCTGAATCCGTTCGGGGACGGATCCTCCGCTCACCTGAGCAGGCCTCGGCCTGCCAGGTTCGACATGAATGCCCCGATACCGAAGGTCCACGGCTCGCAATCGTGGGTGTGGCGCATCCGGTTTACGAGGCGGCCGAGCTCCGGGGCCGCGATCTCGACGATGTCGCCCGTATGATGCGTGAAGCCCAACCCCGGCTCGCCGCGATCCTGCGTCGGCGCGAACATGGTGCCGAGGAAGAGCACGAACCCGTCGGGGTATTGGTGGTTCGGCCCGATGGTCTGCCGCACCAAGTCTTCCGGATCACGGCTGATCTGGGCGATGGATGACGACCCTTCCATGACGAATCCGTCCTCGCCGCGCACCGTGAGCGACACGGTCGTGCGCCGCACGTCGTCGAGGTCGAACGTGGCGTCGAAGAAGCGCAGGAAAGGCCCGATCGCGCAGGAGGCGGTGTTGTCCTTCGCCTTGGAGAGGAGAAGGGCCGAGCGGCCCTCCACGTCGCGCAGATTGACGTCGTTGCCGAGCGTCGCGCCCGTGATGCGGCCGTCCGGCGAGACGGCGAGCACGACCTCCGGCTCCGGGTTGTTCCAGGTCGATTTCGGGTCGAGCCCGGCGTCGGTCAGCGTGCCCGTGGAGGCGAGGACGGGGACCTTGGTGAACACCTCGGCATCCGGCCCGATCCCGACCTCGAGATATTGGCTCCAGGCGCCCTGCTCGACGAGGACCTGCTTGAGGGACATCGCGGCCGGTGAGCCGGGCTTAAGCTTCGAGAGGTCGTCGCCGATCACGCGCCGGACCTCCTCGCGGATCGTGGCTGCCGCATCCGGGTTGCCGCGCGCGCGCTCCTCGATGACGCGCTCCAGCATGGAGGTCGCGAAGGTGACGCCGGCCGCTTTCACCACCTGCAGGTCGATCGGGGCCAAGAGGTGCGGTTTGGTGGCGTCCCGCGCCTCGCGCGGCGTGTTGGCGAGCGCCTCCGCGAGCGTGCAGACGCGATCGCCTGCCGCGGCGCGGAGCGCGGCTGCAGGGTCGGCCTCGGCCGCGAGTCCCGCCATCGTGGGATAGTCCGTGGAGATGTCGTAGAGCCCGCCTTCCCGGACGGCGACCACGGATGGGCCAATGCCGGGCCGGAACAGGCGGCCGGCAAGCGCCCCCGCATAGCCGTCCTGCGGGAGAGCCCGGTCGGGATCGGTCCAGTCGCTTGGATTCATGGAATCAGCTCGCTCGTTCAGCGTGTGTGTAGGCCGCCTTGAGCACGGCAAGGCCATTTGCAAAATGGGGGCGGACAAGTGAGGCGAGGCATTCGCCGTCACGTGCCTTCAGCGCGGCGAGCATCGCCTCGTGCTCGCGCACGGCCTCGGGCCAGCGCGTTCGCCGGACGACGTTCGGCAGGAACTTCGCCCGCCGGACCTGGTGGTTGAGCCGGCTCCAGGTGTCGATCAGGACAGCGTTGTCGGACACCTGCACGATGCCGCCGTGGATCTGCTGGTTGAGTTCGAAATACGCCGCGAGTTCGCCCTGCTCGTGGTGCGCCACCATGGCCTCGTGCAGGCGCGCGATCTCTCCGATCTCCGCGTCGGAGATGCGCGAGCAGGCGAGCCGTGCCGCAAGCTCCTCCAGCACGATCACGACTTCGTACAGGGCTTCGCAACCCGCGAGATCGAGGTCTGCGACCAGAGCGCTGCGGTTCGGCAGGAGAACGACGAGCCCCTCGGAGGCCAGCACCTTGATCGCCTCGCGTAGCGGTGTCCGCGACACGCCAAGCGCCGCGCCAAGCTCGACCTCCTTGAGCCGCGAGCCCGGCGCAAGCTCGCCCGTGACGATCATCTCGCGGAGAGCGGAGACCGCATTGCCGTGCAGCTCGCCCTTGCGCGGTGTGCGCAAGGCCGCCGCAGTGTCTTGCGTCATCCAGGCGGCGGGGTGCTGGGGTGCGTTCATCGCAGCATCTTCGGCAGCCAGAGCGTCAGCTCCGGAAAGTAGGTGATGATGCCGAGCGACAGGAACAGCGGGATGTAGAAGGGCATCAGCGCTTTCAGGATCGCCGGCATCGGCGCCTTTGCGATATCGGCGATGAGGAAGAGGGCGAGCCCCATCGGGGGTGTCAGGATACCGATCATCAGGTTGAAGATCACGACGATGCCGAGATGCACGGGATCGACGCCTGCCAATGTCAGTGGCGCGGCAATCAGCGGGACGACAAGCAGCGTCGCGGTCGTCGAATCGATGAACATGCCGACGACCAGCAGCATCAGGTTCACGATGAGGAGCAGCACCATCGGCTCTGTCGAGATCGACAGGATCGTGCGCGTGAAGATCTGCGGCAACTGCTCGATCGTCAGGATCCAGCCGAAGAGCGCGGCGGCGGAGACGATGATCAGGATGGCGGCCGTGCTCTTCACGGTATCGAAGAGCGCGAAGCGCATCCGCGGCCAGCTCATGCCGCCGTAGAAGACGATCGCGACGAGGATCACATACGCGACCGTAACCGAGGCCGCCTCGGTCGGCGTGAACAGGCCGAGCAGCATGCCGCCGACGAGGAGTACCGGGGCGAACAGCGCCGGCGCCGCTGGCACGAAGTCGCGCCAGATCTCGGCCAGGGTCGGCCAGCGCGCCGAACGTGGGTGGCCGTACCGCTTCGCCAGGACCGCAACCGTGATCGCGAGCAGCCCGACATAGAGCAGGGCCGGAACGATGCCGGCGACCAGCAGCTGCACGATCGAGACGGACGTGACCGAGCCGTAGATGATGATCGGGATCGAGGGCGGGAAGATCGGCCCGACGATCGCGGACGCGCAGGTGATCGCCCCCGCATAGGCCCGCGTGAAGCCGGCCCGCACCATGGCCCGGACCTCGATGCGGCCGAGCCCGCCGATGTCGGCGAGCGCCGCCCCGGACACGCCCGAGAAAATCAGCGAGCCGAGGACGTTCACCTGCGCCAGGCCGCCCGGCACGCGGCCCGCGACCGTATGCGCGAAACGGTAGATGTCGCTCGTGATGCCCGACTGGTTCATCAGGCTGCCGACGAAGATGAAGACCGGCACGGCGACGAGCGGAAAACTGTCGAGCGCGTAAGTCATGCGCTGCGCGACGAGCTCCAGCGGGACGTCGGCCGCCAGGATGTAAAGGATGGCCGGTACGGCGATCGCGACGACCACCGGAAAGCCGAAGAGGAAGAGCAGCGCGAAGGCCGCGATGACGGTGAGAGCCATCGTGCTCGCTCAGTGCCGAAGCTCGCCGGGGAGGTCGAGTTCCTCCTCCGGCTCGTGCTCGCCCGGGAAGGTCACGTAGAGCGGCTGGCGCCGCAGCGCTTTCACGAACTGCACGCTGCACTCGAGTGTCGTCATCGTCAGCCCCGTGAAGGCGGCGCCGAGAAAGATCCAATACGGGATGCCGAGTGTCGGGGTGGCGTTGTCGAGGTTCGCCCGGATTGCGACGAGGCTAGAGATCGCCGCGACAGCGAACGCGATGACGGCCGTCGCCGCGATGAGGAGTTGCACGGCTCGTATCATCGGTCCCGGCAAAAAGCCCAGGAACTCCTCCATGCGGATGTTCGCGCCGGCCGACACGACGTAGGGCAGCGCGATGAAGACGGTGCAGATGAGCATGAACCGCGCGAGCTCTTCCGCTCCCACGATCGGGCTGGAGAAGACCTCTCGCGCCATCACCTGGATGAACGGAAGCGCGACCATGGCGACCAGCATGGCCAGGCTGCCCCATCGGAACAGCCAGCGGAGCGGTTCGAGCGTGCGATCGACTGCAAAGTGGCGGCTGTCGAC
>CAXUKK010000115.1:0-8166 GCA_964251455.1 uncultured Enterovirga sp. | reverse complement strand
GCCTTCACGAGGACCGGATAGCCGATATCGGCCGCGACGCGCTTGGCCTCAGCATCGTCCGTGATGCCGCCGTCCGAGCCAGGCACGCAGGGGATGCCGAGCCGGCGCGCGGTGCGCTTTGCCTCAATCTTGTCGCCCATGATGCGGATGTGGTCGGCGCTCGGACCGATGAACGTGATCCCGTGGTGGTCGAGCACCTCGGCGAAGCGGGCATTCTCCGACAGGAAGCCGTAGCCCGGGTGGATCGCGTCGGCGCCCGTGATCTCGCAGGCGGCGATGAGCGCCGGGATGTTGAGATAGCTCTCGCGCGCCGGCGGCGGGCCGATGCACACGCTCTCGTCGGCGAGCCGGACGTGCATGGCGTCCGAATCCGCGGTCGAGTGCACGGCCACGGTCGCGATGCCGAGCTCCTTGCAGGCCCGCAGGATGCGAAGCGCGATCTCGCCCCGGTTCGCGATGAGGATCTTGTCGAACATCGGCGGTCGGCCGTTATTCGATCACGATCAAGGGCTCGCCGTATTCGACCGGCTGCCCGTCCTCGACATAGATCGCCTTCACGGTTCCGGCCCGGGGCGCGACGATGTCGTTGAAGGTCTTCATCGCCTCGATGAGCAGCACCTTCTCGCCCGCCCGGACTGTCGAGCCAACTTCGACAAACGTCTTCGCGCCGGGCGCCGGTCGCCGATATGCCGTGCCGACCATGGGCGAAGTTACGGCGTCGGGATGGTGGCGGGCCTCGGTCGCGGCCGCCAATCCGGGAGATGGGGTCGCGGTCGGGACCATCACCGTCGGGACTGCCGGAGCCGCAGCGCTCACGGCAACCGTCAGATTGCGCGCGACGCGGATGCGCAGATCGCCCTTCTCGACCTCGATCTCGGACAGGTCCGTCTCGGCGAGGAGGGATGCAAGCTCGCGCACGAGCGCCGGGTCGAAGGGATGGGAATCGGACATCAGGAGGGAGGTGCCTGGCTTTGGCTGTTGATACGGGACTGCGTGCGGCTCAGCAGACCACGTGGCCGCATTGCCGCATGCCGGCGATCGCCTGGCGCAGCGGGCCGGCGCCGACGGCGCCCGGGATCACTTCCTCGCCGATGATGAAGGCCGGCGTACCGTTGATGGCGAGCTTCTCGGCGATCCGCTGGTTCTCGGCGAGGGCGGCATTCACCTCCACGCCCGTCGAATCCTTCTGCAAGCGCGCGACGTCTAGGCCCATTTCGCGGGCGAGCGCGACGGCCCGTTCGCCGCCGACCCGACCACGGGTGGCGAGAAGGCGCGTATGATACTCGAAGAGCTTGTCGCCGGAGAGCTGCGCCTTCGCGGCCAGCGCCATCCTGCTCGCCTCGACCGAATCCGGCCCGAGCACAGGCAGGTCCTTCAGGACCACACGGAGCTTCGGGTCCGCCTTCATCAGGCCCTGCACGTCGGTGAGCGCCTGCTTGCAGTAGCCGCAATTGTAATCGAAGAACTCGACGAGCGTGACGTCCCCGCTCGTGTTGCCGACGACGTTGCTATGAACCGAGGTGAGGAGCGCGTCCTTCGTCTCGCGGATCGCGGCGACCTGCGCAATCTTCTGCGACTCGGTCTGCCGACGCTCCAGCTCGACGATCGCTTCCTGGATCACCTCGGGATGCTGGATCAGGTAGTCTCGGACGATCCGGCCGATCTCTTGCGTCTGCGGTGCGCTGAAGGTCTGCGCACTGGCGGGCAGGACTGCCGAGGCGGCGAGCGCCAGGGCGGCAATGCCGAGGCGTTTCAGGGTCCGAGGAAGCATGTGGGCCATCCCTGCGGCTCGGCAGACATCATGTGCAACCGGGGCCGAAAGCGTGCGGTGGTATCGCCGGGCCAACCAGCCCGGTCAACCTGCGGCTTGAGCCGCGGGCCGGGAGGGTCTAGCGAGCCCGGCTCCTGGAAGCTCAACCATCGATGAACGAGATCAAGGACCGGGTGCTCCGAACGGCCGCGCGTATGGAACGCGTCGAGCCCTTCCTCGCCATGGATGTATTGGCCGCCGCCGCGGCGAAAGAAAGGCGCGGCGATTCGGTGCTCCACATGGAGGTCGGGCAGCCGTCCGCGCCCGTGCCGCGGCTCGTGCGCGAAGCCGCCATCCAGGCGCTCGATGTCGGGCGCATCGGGTACACCGAGGCGCTTGGCATCACGCCTTTGCGCGAGCGCATCGCCCGGCATTATCGCGAGACCTACGGGGTCGAGGTCGGGGCCGAGCGCGTCGTGGTCACGACCGGCTCCTCGGCCGGGTTCGTGCTGGCCTTCCTGGCCCTGTTCGACACCGGCGCCCGGGTCGCAATCTCGGCGCCCGGCTACCCGGCCTATCGCAACATCCTCACCGCACTCGATCTAGAACCGGTTCCGGTCAGCCTGCGCGCCGCCGATGGTTGGCGGATGAACGCGGCCGGGATCGAGGCCTGCCACGCGCAGGCCCCGCTGGCCGGCATCCTCGCCATGAGCCCGGCCAATCCGTCCGGCACGATGATCGCCCGGGACGGCCTCGCGGACATCGCGGCGACCTGTCGGCGGCACGGGCTCTGGTTCGTGTCCGACGAGATCTATCACGGCCTGACCTACGGTACGCCCGCCGAGACCGCGCTCGCGGTCGAGCCGGACGCAATCGTCATCAACTCGTTCTCCAAATACTATTGCATGACAGGCTGGCGCGTCGGCTGGCTCGTCGTCCCGGAGCGCCTGGTCCGGCCGATGGAGCGGCTGGCGCAGAATCTCTACATTTCGGCGCCGTATCTCTCGCAGGTCGCGGCGCTCGCGGCCTTCGACGCCAAGGACGAGTTGGAGGACGTGAAGGCCGGCTATGCCCGGGCCCGGGACGTGCTGCTGAACGAGCTGCCGCGGATCGATATCCCGAACTTCCACCCGGCCGACGGCGCCTTCTACATCTACGCGGACGTTGCCCGGTTCACGAACGATTCCATCGCGTTCTGCCGGCGCATGCTGGACGAGACGGGCGTCGCGGCGACTCCGGGCCTGGACTTCGACCATGCCGACGGCTGCCACCACATCCGCCTGTCCTTCGCGGGAGGCGAGGAGGTCTGCCGTGAGGCCGTGGCGCGGCTGAGGCCCTGGTTGAGCTGAGGCCGCGGAAATCCGCGGCCTCTTCCTCTTTGATGAGGACTGACGAAGGCGTCAGGAGCCGGCGAGTGCCGCCTTGGCCTTGGACCACCAGCCGCCGCGCTTTGGGCGGTCCGGATCGGGGGGCGTCAGGACCACGGCGACCGGCTCGGGCTCGGGTTCCGGCTGCTGATGCGCCAGTTCCTCGGCCACCTCGGCCATCGTGTTGCGCTCCGGATCCGGCGACGCCTCGATGTCGGTGGCGGCGTCGGGCCTGGAGCGGGGGCGCTCGCTGTCCCCGGAATAGGCCGGCGACGCCATCGAGGACGCGCCCTCGGTGTAGCGGCGCGGCCGTTCGATAACCTCTGCCTCGACAGGCGCGCGCTCGCCCTCGTCGCTCTCGATCGCGGACGCCTGACCCGAGCCATTCAGAGGCGCTTCCTCCTCGTCGCCCTCGTCGTCGCCGCCCGAGCTCTCGCCCGGCTGCCCGGCGCCTTCGAACTCGCGGCCACCGGAGCGACCACGCCGCCGACGGCGCCGACGACGCGGACGCCCGTTCTCGCCGGCGCTGTCCTCCTCGCCTTCGACGCTGGACGACGGGGCAGCGGCAGCCTCGGCGGCCTCTTCTTCCTCGCGCTCGTATTCGACGGTCGGCTCGATCTCGATCGGCTCGTCGACCGGCGTCACCGTGTCGATCCGCACGCCCGTGGAGATCGGGCTGCGCTCGGCCGGCGTTGCAGGGTCGCCGCGGTCGATCGCGAAGGTCACGCTGCCGGTGAGCGACTCGTCCGGCACGATGGCGATCGTCACGCCGAACCGGGCCTCGATGTCACGCAGATGGCCGCGCTTCTGGTTGAGCATGTAGAACGCGCACTCGATCCGCGTGCGGACGACGAGGTTGTGGCTCGTGCTCCGCAGCAGCGACTCCTCGATCGAGCGCAGGACCTGCAGGGCAACGGACGGCGTCGAGCGGACGAAGCCCGAGCCGCCGCAATGCTGGCAGATGACCGACGAGGACTCGAGCACGCCGGTGCGGATGCGCTGGCGCGACATCTCGAGAAGCCCGAAGGGCGAGATCCGGCCGACCTGGATGCGGGCGCGGTCGTTCTTGAGACAATCCTTCAGCTTCTTCTCGACCGACCGGTTGTTCCGGTTCTCCTCCATGTCGATGAAGTCGATGACGATGAGGCCGGCGAGATCGCGAAGCCTCAGCTGCCGGGCGATCTCCTCGGCCGCCTCCATGTTCGTCCGGAGCGCCGTATCCTCGATGTTGTGCTCGCGGGTCGAACGGCCCGAGTTCACGTCGATGGAGACGAGCGCCTCGGTCGGGTTGATGACGAGGTAGCCGCCCGATTTCAGCGTCACATGGGTCGAGAACATCGCATCGAGCTGCTGCTCGACCCCGAACTGGGCGAACAGCGCCTGCGGCTCGCGGTAAGGCCTCACCACCTTCGTCATCGAAGGCATGATCATCCGCATGAAGTCCTGGGCCTCGCGGTAGGCGTCCTCGCCCGCGACCACGACTTCGTCGATATCCTTGTTGTAGAGGTCGCGGATCGCCCGCTTCACGAGCGATCCTTCCTCGTAGACGAGCGCCGGAGCCGACGACGACAGCGTCGCCTCGCGCACGCTCTCCCAGAGCCGGATCAGGTACTCGAAGTCGCGCTTGATCTCGGGCTTCGTCCGGTTGGCGCCTGCCGTGCGCAGGATGATGCCCATCCCGTCCGGCACCTCGAGGTCCTGCACGACCTCCTTCAGGCGCTTGCGATCCTCGGCATTGGTGATCTTCCGCGAGATGCCGCCGCCCTTGCCGGTGTTCGGCATGAGCACGGCGTAGCGTCCGGCTAGCGACAGGTAGGTGGTGAGCGCAGCGCCCTTGTTGCCGCGCTCTTCCTTCACGACCTGGACGAGCAGGATCTGGCGGCGCTTGATGACCTCCTGGATCTTGTAGTGCCGCCGATGAACCCGCGGGCGCTCCGGCACTTCTTCGAGCGCGTCGCTACCGCCGACCTGCTCGACGATCTCGTGCTCCTCGAGTTCGTCGTCCTCGTCGTCTTCGCTGTCCTCGTCGTCGCCGTCCTCGTCCTGGTCGTCCTCGTCGTCGTCCGAGCGGGAGCGGGAGGTCTCGGCCTCGAACGGCGCGGATGCCTCGGCCAGCGTCTCGATATCGCGCTGAGCGGGTTCATCCGCGTCATCGTGCAAGCGGGCTTCAAGGCTTTCGCCGGGAGCCGCATGGTCGTGCCAGGCCGCGGTCTCGGCCGAAGCCTCGGCATGCGGACCTGATGCATCGGCTGCACCCGCCTCGGCCGCGTCGTCGGTGCGGGCCTCGACTGAAGCGATGTCCTCGGGCTGGGCATCCCAGCTGTCGCGGGACGTCTCGGACGTGGGCTCGGAGGCGTTTTCGGCTTCGCCGTGGCCATGCGCTACGGCATCGCCGGACTGATCGTCCGCCAGCGCTTCCGAAGCGCCGTTCTCCGACCCGGCGTTTTCGCCGAACTCGTCGGCCGGAGCCGAGACGGTCGCGTCCCGCCCGTTACGACGGCGCGACGCACCGCGGCGCCGACGGCCACCGCCGCTGCTACTCCGCGGACGCTCGGCCTCGCGCTCGGCTTCACGCTCGGCGCGCTCGTCCTCTTCGAGAAGAGCCTGCCGGTCGGCGACCGGGATCTGGTAATAGTCCGGATGAATTTCGCTGAAGGCTAGAAAGCCGTGGCGATTTCCCCCGTACTCGATAAAGGCGGCCTGGAGCGACGGTTCGACCCGGGTTACCTTGGCGAGATAGATATTGCCTCGCAGCTGTCGGCGACTTGCCGACTCGAAGTCGAATTCCTCGACCTTGTTGCCGCGGGTTACAACAACACGCGTCTCCTCCGGATGGGAGGAGTCGATGAGCATCTTGTTAGCCATGTTCGACTCTCGGAATGGCGTGCGACGGGCCTGCCTCCTGGGAGGGGGCGCGCATAGCGGGCCCTGGCAGCCACGGCTCCGAACGATGCGGAGACCGGGCCGGCAGGCCGGCGACACGCCGGGACGCGCCGGCATGCCGGGCGTCCTGGTTGAATGAGGGTAGGGTTTCCGGCGCCAGCAAGCAGCGTCGGGCATAAGTCTCGGGTGATCACGGCTGGCGCGTCAAAGCGGGCGAACAGCAACGCTGAACCCGCTCCTCTGCCCATGCCTCGTATCCTTCGACGGCGGCGCGCAGGAAGCTGAGCGCCGAAAGCGGCTTTGCATCGCCGCGAAACAACTTCGTCTTGGCTGTCCGAAAAGGGGAGGGGCGAAGCAGCGCCGGCACACGGGCGCTCCGCGACCGCGGCGACCAGCCGGACGAAGTTGGTTTCATTACATACGTCGGAAGGGCTTTGACAAGATGCAATGCGGGCGGCCCCGCATGGGCTAGTCGGTCCGGGCGCGGTGCGCCCCTCCCAAGCCTGCTGCGCAAGCCGGCATTAACCAAAGCGGTTCAAACCGAGCGGACCACGCCGGAGATCCATACATGCTCGACGCGTCCGCCGGGCGCAAACGCGCGAGGGCCCTCGGGCTCGCGCTGTGGCTCGGCCTTGCGCTGTTCGGCCAGACAGCCCAGGCAGCGGAAACCGCGGCCGCCGGCCGGGCGATCGCGATCGCCGCCGAGGTCACGCCGGACGGAACTCGCACGCGGCTCACGCTGACCTTGTCGAAACCGGTCGCTGCCACCGCTTTCGTACTTGAGCGGCCGGATCGCGTGGTCGTCGAGCTTCCCGAGGTGAACTTTCAGCTCGACAGCGAGCCGGGCAAGCGGCGCGGAGGGGTGATTTCATCCGTCCGCTGCGGATTGTTTGCGCCCGGCCGCTCGCGGATCGTGGTCGACCTCCTCGGGCCCGCCCTCGTGTCGCGAGTCGAGACCCGCCCGGCCGACGTCGCCGATGCGAGCGTGCTGATCGTGGAGCTGACCCGCACGGACCGCGAGACCTTTCGGCGGACGGCTGCGACGGATCAGGCAGACCTGACCCTGACGACCGGCTCGCTGCCGTCTGCACCCGTCCATGACCGCCGCCCGGTCATTGCGATCGACGCAGGCCACGGCGGTGTCGATCCGGGTGCGACTGCGTCGAACGGAGCCCTGGAGAAGGACATCACCTTTTCCTTCGCCGCCAACCTGCGCGACAGGCTTGCCGCCGGCGGGCGGTATCGCATTCTGATGATCCGCGACCAGGACATCTTCGTGCCGCTCGAGGAGCGCGTTCGGCGAGCGCGGGAGGCCGGAGCCGACCTTTTTCTGTCGATCCACGCTGACACGATCTCGAGTTCGCAGGTGAGCGGCGCGACCATCTACACGGGGAGCGATCGCGCCTCGGACCACGAGTCTGCGAGCCTTGCTGACCGCGAGAACGCGGCCGATACCGCTGGAGGGCTTGCCCGGGCGGCACCGCCGGCCGACGTCACGGACATCCTGCATGAACTGACGCTGCGCGAGACACGCGCCTTCTCGCATCGGTTCTCCGGGCTGCTGCTGCGGGATCTCTCGCCCGTCATGCGCTTCAGCGCGCAACCGCAGCGCGAGGCCGGCTTCAAGGTCCTGCGTACCCCGGACCTGCCCTCGGTCCTGGTGGAACTCGGATACCTGTCGAACGCGCGCGATCTCGAGCTGATGCTCTCGCCCGACTGGCGCGCCCGGACCGCGGCCGCCATGGCGGCGTCGCTCGACCGCTTCTTCTCGGCCCGCGTGGCCTCTCGTGCCCCAATGTGACCATAGAAACAGTGTCGAACAGGCACTCGCTGACTGCGCCGGATTGACAGCCCCCGACAGGCGGGCCACGTCCCTCCGTCGGCGGAGCGACACCAGAGGGCCCACCCCCGGGGCGGGCCGATGGCGGATTGGAGCGGATGCGGTTCATCCTTCGGTTCTTTGGCTTTTTGTTCTCGGTCGGGGCAATTGCCTTTCTGATCGCGGCTGCTGCTGCCGGCTTCTTCTACTGGAAGTACAGCCAGGATCTTCCGGATCACGCGGCGCTTGCGAATTACGAGCCGCCCGTGACGACGCGCGTTCATGCCGGCGACGGATCCCTGCTCGCCGAATACGCGCGCGAACGCCGTCTCTATCTGCCCATCCAG
>CAXUKK010000114.1:0-8238 GCA_964251455.1 uncultured Enterovirga sp. | reverse complement strand
CAGGCTCGCGCGCTCGGCCCGTTCCGTCCACAGCTTGATGTCGGCAGCGAGCGCCGCGCGCCGCTTTGCGGCGAGCTCGGCCTCGCGGGTCAACGCCCCAAGCGCTGCACGTGCATCGGCCGCGACGGCCCGGGTTTCGGCCGCTGCGGCACGCGCTTCGAGCAACCGGGTCTCGGCCGCCCGCAGATCCGGCAAGGCGGCAAGCCCGGATTCCGCCTCGTCGGTTCGCGCGGTCGCCTCGGCTTCGCTCGCGCCGATCCGGGCCAGGGCTTCGTCGAGGGCCGAGCGGCGCGCGGCCGCCTCGAGATCCCGCCTTTCGGCCCGGGCGAGCGCGTCGCGCGTCGTGTCGAGGCTGGACCGCGCTCGGCGGGTGCGGTCCAGCGCGGCCGCTTCCGCCGCGACAAGCTCCTGGAGGTGGGCGCTTGCAGCGGCGACCTCCGCCTTGCGGTCGTCCGCAACCGTCCGGGCAGCCCTGGCCGAGCGCTCCAGGTCCGCCAGCCGGTTCTTCTCCGCCAGGCGCCGCGCCGCCGCGGACGGCGCCTCCGCGGCTGCCGTCAGGCCGTCCCAGCGCCACAGGTCGCCTTCTGGCGAGACGAGCCGCTGGCCGGGCCGCAAGGCCGCCGCGAGGCCGGAGCCGTCTGCGCGCGCGACGAGGCCGATCTGCCGGAGCCTTCGTGCCATCGCGGCCGGAGCGGAGACCCTGTCGGCGAGCGCGGCAACGCCGTGCGGAAGAGCAGGGTCGCTCGCCCCGTCGCCGCTCTCGGCCCAATGCACGGGCGCCGCCGGATCGGGGGACGCCTCGAGATCCTCCCCGAGCGCGGCCGCGAGTGCGGTCTCGTAGCCCGGCTCAGCCGTCACCCGGTCGAGGAGGACGGGCCATCGCCCGGAACTCGGGGCGAAAAGCTTGGCGAGCGTGCGCAACTCCGTCTCGAGCCGGCCGGCGGCCCGGTCGGCATCGTTCAGGGCCGATCGCCGCCGCGCCTCCTCCTCGCGGGCGGGGGCAAGACCTGCGCGGGCGGACGACGCCGCCCCCTCGGCTTCGCGCGCGACAACTTCGGCAGCTGCAAGCGCGGCCCGGAGGTCGTCCGGCGACGGGCCGTCGGCCCCCGCGCCGAGCCGCGCGAGATCGCGCTCGACCTCCTCGCGCTGCTTCGCCGCACGCCCGGCACGCTCGATCCCATCCCGGCGGGCGGATTCGAGCGCCTGGCGCCGGGCCATGAGGTCGGCGGTTTCCGCCTGGGCGGCAGCGAGACGCGATTCCGCGTTCGCAAGCTCCGCCTCGACCGCTGCTTGACGGCCCTCCAGGGCCTCGCGCCGGCCGGCTGCCTCGTCCGCGTCCCGCGTGATCTCGGCCGCCTCCGTCCCGAGCCGCGCGATCGTCGCCGCAGCGTCGTGCTGCACGCCGGCCTGTCGGGCTACATCCGCCTCGATCTCCCGGATGCGCCGCTCCAGCTCGGCGAGCCGATCCTTGGTGCGGCGCTCCTCATGCTCGAGCTCATGCCGGGCACCGGTGAGCCGCCGGAGCGCCGCAGCTGCGGCAGCCTCGGCTTCTCGCATGGGCTGCAGCTCGTGCGCCGCGATGGCCTGCCGGGTCGCGGCCTCGGCCTGGATCGCCGTCTGGTCGGCCACCGCGTTCAGGTCGGCCCGCGTGGCCGCCTCGGACGCAAGGGCGTCACGCTCCGCGTTGCGCCAAGCAACTGCCTGCAATCTGGCTTCCAGCTTGCGGATCTCGGCGGAAAGGGTGCGGTAGCGCTGCGCCTGCTTGCCCTGGCGGCGCAACCCTTCGGCCTGATTGTCGATCTCGCGCAGGACGTCCTCGACACGGACGAGATTCTCGTCGGCATGCCTGAGGCGCAGCTCGGCCTCGTGCCGGCGCGCATGGAGGCCGGCGATGCCGGCCGCGTCCTCGAGGATGCGGCGGCGGGCCTGGGGCTTGGCGTTGATGAGCTCGCTGATCTGGCCCTGGCGGACAAGCGCCGGCGAGCGGGCGCCGCTCGCCGCATCGGCGAAGAGCAGCTGGACGTCACGTGCCCGCACCTCACGCCCATTCACGTGGTAGCTGGATCCGCTCGCGCGCTCGATCTTGCGCGAGACCTCGAGCGCGTCCGTGTCGTTGAAGGCGGCCGGGGCGGCGCGATCCGTGTTGTCGATCGCGAGCATCACCTCGGCGGTGTTGCGGGCGGCCCGGCCTCCGGAGCCCGCGAAGATGACGTCGTCCATGCCGGCCGCCCGCATGTTCTTGTGCGAGCTCTCGCCCATGACCCAACGCAGGGCCTCGACGAGGTTGGACTTGCCACAGCCATTCGGCCCGACGACGCCCGTTAGGCCCGGCTCGATATGAACTTCGGTCGGTTCGACGAAGGTCTTGAAGCCGACGATGCGGAGCCGCGTCAGCTTCATGAGAAGACGAAGCTCCGCCTGTCCGCCCGGCCGGAGCCGGTGCGGAAAACGTCAGGCGCCGAGGATCGGCTTGATGATCTTCTCGAGCTCGTCAATCGAGGCTGCGCCCTTGATGCGCTGGCCGTTCACGAAGAAGGTCGGCGTCGAATCCACCTTGAACGTGTCCGCTCCCCGGTTCTTCACCGCGTTGACGGCGTCATAGAGCTTCTGGTCGCGCAAGACCGTCTCGACTTTTTCCTGTGAAAAGCCGGCCTGCTTCATCGTCTGCGTGAGCGCATCGAGCGGCTTCGGCACGAAGGCCCAGCCCTGCTGCGTCTCGAACAGGAGGTCCGTGATCGGGTAATAGCGGGCGCTCGAGTCGGCGCGGGCGAGCATGAAGCCGGCCGTCGCGAGCGGATCCAGCGGGAACTCGCGCAGCGTGAACCGGGCCTGGCCCGAATCGACGTAGCGCTTCTTCAGCTCCGGATACGTCGTCTTGTGGAAATGCGCGCAATGCGAGCAGGTCAGCGACGCGTATTCGATGATCGTGACCTTCGCGCTCTCCGGCCCCTGCCACACGTCGCCGAGAGGCCCAGGGACCGCTAGTTCAATCGCCGACACATCCTGGGCGAAGGCCGAAGAGGAGCGCAGGAGGGCCGCGGCGCCGATGGCAGAACCGAGCGTGCCCAGCGCTTCGCGCCGTGACAGCATGTGAACATCTCCGATTGTCAAAGCAGGATTGTATCAGGACGAATGTGGCATGGACGGGCGTCCCGTGCCACTGCGGTCGCGACGCTCCGCCGCAAGCACGGCCGAGCCGAGCCGCTCCAGCGCGCCGCGCAGCGCATCGTCGGCGACCGACTTCGCGGCCTCCGCGGCCTCCTGGCGCTCGGCCGGGCCTGGAACGAGAGCCGGCGGAGGCGGGGATGGCCGGATCACCGGCCCCTGTTTCAGGACCAGCCGGCCAACGCAGCGCCAGCCGTAGAACCCGTTCACGCGCTCGATGATGATCGGCGCGAGGTGCTGGAGCTCGATCGCGAAGGCGCTCTCGGTCCGGATGACGAGCGTCGACGGATCCGCCGGCGCGTCCGGGTTCGCGCGGCGTGGCCATTCGACCTTCACGGGCTGCGAATAGGCGGCAAGCCGTTCGCCGACGATCTCGGGCCAGGACACGATGATGTCCGAGCCGGAGAATCCCTGCTTCGCGATCGTTGGGCCGAGGCAGGATTCGAGGAACTCGGCGAGGGGAGCGGCGCGCTTCATCGTCCGGGGCGGGGCCATCCCGGCAGGGTGACGGCTCGGGCGGCTCGCCGCAAGTCAGGCCCGAAGCTGGAATGCGGCGACGAGGTCGCGCCAGCCAGCGCCGGTGCGGCCCTTCGCGGCGAGCCGGCGCAGTTCCTCCGCCGTCGGGAAGGCGCGATAGGGCAGGGTCGGCAAAGGCTGCTCGACAGCCTGCCCGGCCGCGATATCCGCAATCACCCGGTCGAGGGCCGGAAGCGCCTCCTCGTGCAGGCGCGCGGCCGCCTCGAGGGCCGAGAGGCCCGGCCGGTCCGGCATCGTGACCTGCGCCAGGAGCGCGCCGGCATCGATCTTCGGCACGAGCCGATGGATCGAGACCCCTAGCTCGATCGGGTCGTCGAGGAGCGCGTGGATCGTCGGCACCGGGCCGCGATGCTTCGGCAGCAGGCCCGGATGGACGTTGATGCCGCCCGCGGCCACGCTGCCGATGGTCTCGGCCCGCAGAATCTGGTCGAAGTGGAAGGTCAGAATCAGGTCGGCGCCGCTCTGGCGGAGGCGTTCCCTGAAGTCGGGGGCGTTCACATCCGGCACATCCGTCACGGGCACGCCGAGTTCGTGGCACAGCCGCGGGATCGGCGTCCGGTCTATGTCGCCGGCAGCGGCGCGCGGCAGGATGGCGCCGGCGATTCGCGGAGCCGAGAAGTTGAGGAACAGGTACGGGATGATCCGCGGTCCCGAATGGCGCAGCCGCTTGACGGTCTGCCCGAGCGAGCCTCCGGCCTCGGCGCGGAACGGATCGGACAGTGCGACCAGCGCCAGGCGCGACGGATCGGCCGCTATGAAGCGGCGGACCGCGCGCGACGACGCGACGCCTTCGAGCGTGAGGAGCGCGATGCGCATCAGCCCGCCCGCCTCGGACGGCGCATGAAGGCGGTGTCTGCGAAGCGAAGGATGGCGGAGGCTCCTGCGGCGGCCGCGTCCTTGACGGAGCCCGACCCGGTCCTAGTCCCGCTCCCCTCGCAGGCCAAGCCGCAGGCGGCCGATCTCCTGGTTTGGTACGACCGCCACCGGCGCGACCTTCCGTGGCGTGCCAGGCCAGGCGAGACGGCGGACCCGTACCGGGTGTGGTTGTCGGAGATCATGCTGCAGCAGACGACGATCGCGGCCGTCCGGCCGTATTTCGCGGCGTTCCTGCAGCGCTTCCCGACTCTGGAGGATCTGGCAGCGGCGCCGAGCGAGGCCGTGATGAGCGCCTGGGCCGGGCTCGGCTATTACTCGCGGGCCCGCAACCTGCATGCCTGTGCTCAAGCCGTGGTGGCCCACCATGGTGGGCGCTTTCCAGACACCGAGGACGGGCTGCGCTCGCTTCCCGGAATCGGCGCCTACACGGCAGCTGCGGTCGCAGCGATCGCCTTCGACCGCCCAGCGGCGGCCGTGGACGGCAATGTCGAGCGGGTCGTGTCACGGCTGTTCCGGATCGACGAGCCACTGCCGGCCGCCAAGTCCGCACTCAGGGCGTTGACGCAGGACCTCGTTCCCGCGGACCGGCCGGGCGATTTCGCCCAGGCCGTCATGGACCTCGGCTCCACGATCTGTACGCCGAAGCGGCCGGCCTGCGCGCTGTGTCCCTGGATGCACCCCTGCCAGGCTCGCCAGGCCGGGCTGCAGGAGAGCTACCCGGTGAAGGCGCCGAAGCGAGAAGGCCTGCTCCGCCGAGGGGCGGCCTTCGTGGCCGTTCGTCCGGATGGCGCGATCCTGCTTCGCACCCGGCCGCCAAAAGGATTGCTCGGCGGCATGGCCGAGGTGCCGACAAGCGAGTGGCGCGGCGACTACGATCCCGCGAAGGCGATTCTCGACGCACCCTTCGAAGCGCGCTGGCGGCGCACGACGGGGGTCGTCCGCCACGTCTTCACGCATTTTCCGCTCGAGCTTGCGGTCTTCGTCGGACGCGCCGGGGCGAGCGAGAGCGCGCCTGAGGGTTCGCGCTGGACCCCGCGGGCCGAGCTCGGCGGCGAGCCCCTGCCAAACGTCATGAAGAAGGTGCTGTCACTCGCGCTCGGCGAAGTCCCGGCCGAGAAGCCGAAGACTTCCCGACCCAGACGAGCCGAACCTAGTGCGTGAACCCGAGGACGATCAGCCAGACATACACGAACGCCCCGACAGCGTAGCTGGCGAGGTCGGTTGCGCTAGGGAGAGGCGGACGGGTTTTCGGCACTGATCTTCGCTGCAAAGCTCAGGGGATGCGTCCAGGCGGACGTGAGCCCTCGCCCCTGCAGAGTGGATGTTTCCGCCTGATGTCTTAGCGGGCCGCGCGACGGCGGGTATTGCGCACCGGTGCGTCCTCGCGCTTGCGACCGAGGCCCGCGGCCTTTGCCAGGTCGGAACGCTGCTTCGCGTAGTTCGGGGCGACCATCGGGTAATCGCCGGCAAGACCCCATTTCTGGCGGTACTGCTCGGGCGTGAGGCCTCGGCCGGCGAGGTGCCGCTTCAGCGACTTGTAGTGGCGGCCGTCCTCGAGGCTCACGATGTAATCGGGCGTGATCGACTTCTTAATCGGCACGGGCGGGACAGGTCGTTCGGCCGGCGCTGCAGGTGCCTGCGAACCAAGGCCGCTCAGCGATCCGTGGATGGAGGCGATAAGCTGAGCGAGATCGCTCTGATGTACGACGTTGTTGCCTACATAGGCGGCGACAAGTTCGGCCGTCAGGGACACGAGTTCGGTGTTGTCGACCGTGGAGTCTATAGCCATTCTAGAGAGCCTCGTGGGAAAACTTAGCGCGCAAGGGCGCGTGTTTCACCAAGCCCGCATTCTCCAGATGGTCAAGCTTGTATTCAGAATCAGCGCGACTCAGGCAGGGTCGCTCGGATTTCCGACCGGATTGTATCCAGAATGATGCGATGCCCGGCTCGCTCGACGTACCAGAACGTCCAGCCGTTGCAGGCCGGCAGGCCCTGCACGAGCGCCCCGATCTTGTGAATGGAGCCGACCGCCGGACCGGCTTTCACCGTCCCATCCGCCCGGACAAGCGCAGTACGTCGGCCAGCCACGCAGGACAGCGTCTCGCCCGCCGCGACATGTCCCGATTCGATCAGCGACAGGAACGGGATGCGCGCCTCGGCCCGCTTGGCCGGCAGGGCCGCGACCGCAGCGTCGGCCAGCGGCGTGACCAGCGCGATGCGCCGGCGCGCCGCATCGGCATAGACCTCCTCGCGTTCGATTCCGACGAAGCGGCGCCCGAGCCGGCGGGCGACAGCGCCTGTCGTGCCGGTGCCGAAGAACGGATCGAGCACGACGTCGCCCGGGCTCGACGCTGCCATCATGATGCGGGCGAGCAGCGCCTCCGGCTTCTGCGTCGGATGCGTCTTGCGGCCGGCTTCGTCCTTGAGGCGCTCGTCGCCCGTGCAGAGCGGAAACAGCCAGTCGGACCGCATCTGCAGGTCGTCGTTGCCGGCCTTCAGGGCTTCGTAGTGGAACGTGTACGACTTCGCCCGTGCGTCCTTGGCGGCCCAGATCAGGGTCTCATGCGCATTGGTGAACCGGCGGCCGCGGAAATTCGGCATCGGGTTCGCCTTGCGCCACACGACGTCGTTCAGGATCCAATAGCCGAGGTCCTGGAGGGTCGCGCCGACGCGGAAGATGTTGTGGTAGGAGCCGATCACCCAAAGCGTGGCGTTCGGCTTCATGATGCGGCGGCACTCGCCGAGCCATGCCTTGGTAAAGGCGTCGTAATCGGCGAAGCTCGCGAACTTGTCCCAGTGATCGTCGACGGCATCGACGAGCGACTGGTCCGGCCGGGTCAGGGCGGATTCGAGCTGCAGGTTGTAGGGTGGATCCGCGAACACGAGATCCACGCTTTCCGACGGGATACCCCGCAGGATTTCGAGACAATCACCGACGAGAACATCGTCGAGCCGAGGGGTGACGCACCCCCTCCGGGGCGTCGGAGCGGCCTTCCCGGTACGCGAGACCAGTTTCCGGGAGGCGGCGCCGACGGCCCCGGTACGCTGGGTACCCATGGCCAAACACCAATTACGCAACTCACGCTGCGTTTATGCCCGGGCACGGTAAAGGCGAGGTTTCAGGGAGCGGAAAAACGCGTCTCGTTTTGGGGCTGCACCTTTTGCCTACCCCATTGATTCGCTTTGGCTTTCAGTCGCTTGTCAAAGCGCGTCCAACAGCGCAGCCGCGCCTCTCACGGGCGCGAAACTGTGTCGGTGGAAGGCGCAAGGACCGCTCTGCGTGAGGGCGGAGAGATGCACGCCGGTCGAGTAGCCCACATTCGATCCGAAGCCGTAGACCGGATAGATCTCGCCGAGCCGGCGCATCATCCTGTCCCGCACGACCTTGGCGACGATCGATGCCGCCGCGATCGACGGCACATGCGCATCGCCCTTGACGATCGTGTGGACCGGGCAGGGGAGGTTCGGCGGATCGTTGCCGTCCACCAGCGCGACGTCGGGCAGGCAGGGCAGGGCCTCGAGCGCCCGGCACATCGCCATCAGGGTTGCCTGACGAATGTTGATCCGGTCGATCTCCACTGCCGACATGGAGCCGATCCCGACCTCGGCGCAGGCCAGGATCTCGAGGAAGAGCTCCTCGCGACGGTCTCGGTCGAGCAT
>CAXUKK010000113.1:5297-8248 GCA_964251455.1 uncultured Enterovirga sp. | reverse complement strand
CGGGCAGGAACCACGTTCGAAATTTCGCGCCTCATCACGGGCGAGATCGCGGCCGGCGCCATCAACAGGCGCTACGACGACCCCCGCCTCGGCAACCTGACGAGCCCGATTGTCGACGCCTCTGTAGTATGGGCTGTGACGCCGCTGACGACGATCAAGACTACGGCGTCTGCCACGGTGGACGAGACCACGGTGGCGGATGCGAGAGGCGTGCGAGCCTTGAGAGGGCTGATCGAGGTCTCGCATGCCCTGCGGCGCAACCTGATCGTCACCGGCGGGCTGACGATTTCCGACTACGATTACCAGGGCGTGTCTATCAACGAGCGCGGCTATGGAGCGCTCGTCCGAGCCGACTACAAGCTCACCCGTTCGGTTGGGATCAGGGCGAGTTACAACTGGGAGCGGCTGAACAGC
Source organism: uncultured Enterovirga sp. (assembly GCA_964251455.1). Lineage (GTDB taxonomy): Bacteria > Pseudomonadota > Alphaproteobacteria > Rhizobiales > Beijerinckiaceae > Enterovirga. The sequence continues at coordinate 7,834 of CAXUKK010000113.1, read as the reverse complement.
ACGATCCCTGGGTCAAGCTACACGGCCAACGTCTTCCTCCTCGGCATGCGCTACCAGCCCTGACCCTCGTCTGGGGGCAACTCGATCTCCCGACCCGGCACCTGCGCCAGACTGCTTGACCGCCCGCCGGAATGACCTCCAAGGTGGAGGCAAGAGCCGCCGAAATGGCGGCCGGTCGGAGGAATGCGTGAGGGCAACGGGACTCTCCTGCCGTACGAGCGGCCACCCGTGTATTGGGCGCGGCCGAAGCGCCGATGACCGTGACCGTCTTACGGCGCGACTGACAGGCATCACGCACCCGCCAGGCTCGGCACTGCCGCCCCATCTAGGCGCGGCCTGAGCGATGCAGCTTTCAGACCGCACCAGCGGGCTCTTCATCGCTGGGCTGGGGCTCGTCACTGCTTATGCAGGCTCGCTCCTGCCGCCTGTACCGGGCCAGCAGGTCGGTCCGAATGTATTTCCGCTGGTGGTCGGGATCGGCCTCCTGGTGTGCGGCGCGATGATCGCCTTCGGGATCGGGCACAAGTTCGAAGAAGAGGCCGAGGCGGCCGTCTCCGACCTGGCGCCTCCTGAACCCGCGACGCCGCGGGGTCCGCTGTACGGGCTTCGGGTGCTCATTCCACCGCTGCTGCTCGTCTTCTATTACTTTGCGGCCGAGAGGCTCGGCTTCATCATCACGGCGGCGCTGATCGTGCTCGTGCTATCGCGAGCACTGGGCGCGGGTTGGCGCCTAGCGGTGCCGATCGCGCTCTGCGCGCCACCGCTCGTTCACCTCGCCTTCTACAAGCTCCTGCGGGTTCCGCTCGCTGCGGGCCTGCTCCCGATGCCGTGGTAGCCTGAATGGACGTGTTCATCGAAGCCGCCCGGCTGGTCGTTCAACCGGACGTGCTCCTCGCGATCCTGCTGTCGGCGATCTACGGCCTGGTCGTCGGCGCGTTGCCCGGCCTGTCGGCCACGATGGCGACGGCCCTCCTCGTGCCGATCACCTTCTATCTTTCGCCGATCGCGGCGATCGCCACGATCATCACGGCTTCGGCCATGGCGATCTTCTCCGGCGACATCCCGGGCTGCCTGCTCCGGATTCCGGGGACGCCGGCCTCGGCCGCCTACACGGACGAAGCCTATGCGATGACGCGCAAGGGCGAGGCGGAAACCGCGCTCGGCATCTGTCTGTGGTTCAGCGCCATCGGCGGGATTGTGGGCACCGCGTCACTTGTCGTGATGGCGCCGATCCTGGCCGAGTTCGCGCTCGGCTTCTCGACCTTCGAGTATTTCTGGCTGGCCGCACTCGGCCTCATGTGCGCGACGCTTGTCGCACGCTCGTCGCCCGTGAAGGCGATCGCCGCGATGCTCCTCGGCCTTCTCGTTTCCTGCATCGGGATGGAAAACCCGGCCGGCCTGCCCCGTTTCACCTTCGGGTCGACCGACCTTCTCGGGGGAATCGATCCGATCCCGGCGCTGGTCGGGGTGTTCGCCGTTTCCGAGGTGATGCGGGCGCTGATCACGCCGGACCCGCCTCCCCTGCCGAGTCGCCGCTTCGGCAGCATCCTCAAGGGTCAGCTCGAGCTGACCCGGCGCTACCCGAAGCAGCAGATCCGCGGCAACATCGTGGGCATCATCATCGGCGTGCTTCCAGGCGCGGGCGCCGACATGGCGGCGTGGGTCTCTTACGCCATGTCGAAGCGCTTCTCGAAGACACCGGAGAAGTTCGGCACCGGCCACCCTGAGGGCCTGATCGAGGCCGGGGCCAGCAACAATGCGAGCCTCGCGAGCGGCTGGGTGCCCGCCCTGCTCTTCGGCATCCCGGGCGACACGATCACGGCGATCGCGATCGGCGTCCTGTTCATGAAGGGGCTGAACCCGGGCCCGACGCTCTTCACGGAGCGGGCGTCGAGCATGTACGCGCTGTACTACATCTTCGTGATCTCGAACATCATCATGATCCCGCTCGGCATCATGATGATCCGCGCCTCGAGCTTCATCCTGCGCGCGCCCCGCTCCGCGATCATGCCCGTGATCCTGCTTTGCTGCGCAGTCGGCAGCTTTGCGATCGGGAACAACCTGTTCGGCGTGGCTCTCGTCGCAGCGTTCGGCGTGATCGGCTACGTCATGGAACGAAACGGCTATCCGGTCGCCGCGATGGTGCTCGGCATCGTCATGGGCACGATGGTGGAGCAGAGTTTCGTCACGTCGCTCATCAAGTCTGACGGCAGCCTGCTGCCGTTCTTCGAGCGGCCGGTCTCGGCCGTGCTCGCGTCCATCACCATCCTGTGCCTTGCGTGGCCCCTTGCCGCCATTGCGTACGAGCGCTGGACCAGCCGGGCAGGTGCGGCCCAGGCCGCAGCGTGAGACGAGCCGAGGCTCGTCCCGTCCAACCGGATCGTCTCAGGCGGGAAGAAGGCGTTCTGCGTCCCTGAGCAGCCGCCGGATCCGCCCGCCGATGAGAAGCGTCGCGACGATCAGGGCAACCAGTCCCATGCCCCACAAGGCCATGGTGCCCGGAGCGACCTCTCCGGCAAGGACCGCCCGGCCTAGGG
>CAXUKK010000113.1:0-5287 GCA_964251455.1 uncultured Enterovirga sp. | reverse complement strand
GAAGGGGGCTCATGCGCAGGAGCAGGACGGCCCTGAACCCTTCAAGCTCGACGGCCTGGAAGGCCGCCTGCGCGATCCGATTCCGGGCCAGCCGGGACGCAACCCGCGGCCGGAGCACGTGGCGGCCTACGACGAAGACAAGCGCTGCACCGAGCCCGGCCGACACGATGGCGAGAGGCAGCCCCCACCAGCCGAACGCCAACCCGCACAGGATCGACAGCAGCGGGCGAGGCACGGCGACCAGTGCTCCGAACACGAACGTTCCGGCGACCAGCAGCGCCGCTAGCACGAGTCCGGCATCGTCGAGGAAGGCGGTCGAGTTATCGAGGATGTACGCCGTCACTCACCAATCCAGCCGCGCCGGGATACCCTATCCCGGGTTAGCTAACGATGCGCGTCAAGTACGGCGACCGTCTGTCCGGGCTCGAGGGTGAACAACTCCTGGGCACGACCGACGCCGCGAAGTGCGTACCGGCCCACGCAAACGAGCCGCTCGCGGTCCTCGGGATGCGCTGCCTCCACGAAGGCGGACGACATCAGCACGTCCCGCTCGGCCGAGCGGCACATCTGCCCGATGCGGCTCACCTCGTTCACGGCCGGGCCGATCACCGTGAAGTCGAGACGCTCCTGCGAGCCGATATTGCCGTAGAACACCTCGCCGATGTGGAGCCCGAGATAGGGCGACGTCGTGGCCAGCTGCTCGGCCCGCCGGCGCTCGTTCAAGGCGAGGACCCGAGACCGCATGAGCGCCTCCGCCTGCAGGGCGCTCCGGCAGGCGTCTTCGTTGCGATCGGCCGTGAAGATGGCGAGCGTGCCGTCCCCGATCAGCTTGAGCACGTCCCCGCCCGCCTCGTGGATGGCCGAGATCGTCGCCTCCGCATAATCGTTCAGAAGCGGAATGACGTCGCCGGGCGGCATTGCTTCGGTCACGCTCGTGTAGCCGCGCAGGTCGCTGAACCAGAGGACGGCTTCGATCCTGTCCGCGACGCCACGCTCGATACGGCCCTGCAGCACGCGGCGACCCGGGTCCCGGCCGAGATAAGTCTCGACCAGCGTCTCGAGGATGCGGGCGAGCGAAGCCGTCTTGATGGCAAGCGCGAGAGCGGGAAACAGCTGCTTCAGCGCGACGAGCATCTCCGCGGTGAATCCCTCCTCGTGCTCCGTCGTCCACGACGAGTAGATGCAGTCCATCTCGCCGATCACCGTCTCCTCGGCGAAGCGGTGGATCAGGGCGATGTAGTCGGTCTGTCCTTGCTCGCGGAACTCTTCGAAGATCGGGAAGTCCGGCCCGTCGGGGTCGGCGAACCGGCGGCGTATGTGGCTCTCGCCCGAGTGGAACAGGTGGTAGAACGGCGACCTGCGCCAGCTCTCCGCTGCCTCCCCGCCCTGGCCCGTGCGCCCGTATTCCCGCACCTCGCTCTCGGACGCCTGATCGCTGCGCCACCGGAAAACCCGTCCCTCGTGGACCGGGTGGAGGGTATCGATAACGACGAGCGAGCGGCCGACGGGAAGCCCGGCCTTGTGCAGCCCCTTGGAGAACCCCCGGAGCAGGTCCGGTTCCGACATGCCGGACAGGCCGGCCTTGGTCACCCAGGCTCGGACGTCGTCCAGACGCTCCCGATCCATGTGCCCTCAGCCCTTCAGCAACGCCTCGAGCTCGGCCCGGAATGGTTCGGCTAGTTCGTCGCGCTCAAGCGCGTAGGCGACATTCGCCATCAGGAAGCCGAGCTTGTTGCCCGTGTCGTAGGTCCGGCCGCGATAGCGCAAACCGAAGAAGTCCTGGGCCTCGGCCAGTCGCTTCATGGCGTCGGTCAGCTGGATCTCGCCGCCCGCACCCTTCTCGTGCGCCGACAGGATGTCAAAGATCTCGGGCTGCAGGATGTAGCGGCCCGAGATGATGAGGTTCGACGGAGCCGTTCCCTTCGGGGGCTTCTCGACCATGCCCGTGATGCGGAACGCGTCTCCGAAATCCTCGCCCGTCGCGACGATCCCATATTGATGCGTCTGGTCGTCCGGGACCTCCTCGACCGCGATCAAGTTGCCGCCATGCTGCTCGTACGCGGCGATCATCTGGCTCATGCAGCCGCGGCTGAGCATGTCCGGCAGGATCACGGCGAACGGCTCGTCGCCCACGATCTCGCGGGCACACCAGACAGCGTGGCCGAGGCCGAGCGGCGCCTGCTGGCGCGTGAAGCTTGTGGCGCCGGCCTTTGGCAGGTCGCGCTTAAGCGCCTCGTATTCCTTGGTCTTGCCGCGCTCCTTCAAGGTCGCGTCGAGCTCGTAGGCCATGTCGAAATGGTCTTCGATCACGCCCTTGTTACGGCCGGTGACGAAGATGAAGTGCTCGATCCCGGCTTCCCTGGCCTCGTCGACGACGTGCTGGATGACCGGACGGTCGACGACGGTGAGCATCTCTTTCGGCACGGATTTGGTGGCCGGGAGGAACCGTGTCCCGAGGCCCGCGACGGGCAGGACGGCTTTGCGGATGCGCTTCATCGACAGTCGAGGTCCTTGCGTTCGGGCGGTTCACGACTGGCGGCACCGGTCGTAAGTCGAAACATCTGTGGCTATTTCAATGGCTTCACGGGTTGTGAAGCGCAAGGCTGCTAAAGGCGCACGCGCTACTGCGGGGAGATCGAACAATGACGGTGCTGGTCACGGGCGGAGCCGGCTATATCGGCGGCCACATGACGCTCGCGTTGGTCGATCGCGGCGAGGACGTCGTGGTGCTCGACAACCTTTCCACCGGCTTCGACTGGGCGGTGCCGGCGCAAGCGAAGCTCGTCGTCGGCGACATGGGCGATCAGGAACTCGTCGCCCGCACGATCCGGGAGAATGACGTCCGGGCGATCGCTCATTTCGCGGCCAAGATCGTGGTGCCCGAAAGCGTGTCCGACCCGCTCGGCTACTACCTCAACAACACCGCCAAATCCCGCAACCTCATCGAGGCGGCAATCGGGTCTGGGGTGAAGAACATCATCTTCTCATCCACGGCCGCAGTCTATGGCGAGACGTCGAGCGAGCCCGTCGGCGAGGACACGCCCCAGAACCCGATGTCGCCCTACGGGCGCTCGAAGCTGATGACGGAGTGGATGTTGCAGGACGCCTCCCGCGCCCATGACCTCCGCTATGTCGCGCTGCGCTACTTCAACGTGGCAGGCGCCGACCCTGCCGGCCGCATCGGGCAATCTACCCCGGCCGCAACCCATCTGATCAAGGTGGCGGCCCAGGCGGCCCTTGGCCAGCGACCGCAGCTCGAGGTGTTCGGCACGGATTACCCGACCCCGGACGGGTCGTGCCTACGCGACTACATCCAGGTTTCGGACCTCGCCAATGCGCATCTGTCCGCGCTCGATCACCTGCGACGGGGCGGCGAGAGCCTGACGCTGAATTGCGGCTACGGCCGCGGCTACTCCGTGTTGGACGTGATCGAGGTGATGAAGCGCGTCTCCGGCGTCGACTTTCCCGTGAAGCTCTCGCCGCGTCGCCCTGGCGACCCGGCCGCGATCGTCGCCAAGGCCGACCGGATCAGGACGGAGCTCGGCTGGGTGCCGCAGCACGACGACCTCGACGGCATCGTCGCCCAGGCCCTGGCCTGGGAGCGGCACCTTGCCGGCCGCGCAAAGGCGGCCTGATGAGCCTGCGGGGCGTCGTCTTCCTGGCTGTCGCCGTCGTTATCGCGGCAGCGGCTCCCGGGCCCGGCGTCGCGCAGCCGTCCCGTCGGCCAGCTCCCGCAACCGTGGACGCCGGCCAGGCGTCGAGCTTCGCGCGCTTCGTCGCGAGCCTCCGGCCTGACGCGCAGGCGGCCGGCATCTCGCGCGCTACGTTCGACGCCGCCTTCGAGGGCGTGCAGCCAGACCCGAAGGTGACGGCCCTTACCCGCAAGCAGGGCGAGTTCAGCCGGCCGATCTCGGCCTATGTGACGGGCGCAGTGTCGTCCGCCCGGATCGTCCAGGGCCGAGCGCTGGCCGAACGCTGGCGCACCGTGCTCGACCGGGTCGAAGCCAGCTACGGCGTCCCACGCGCCGTCATCCTGGCGATCTGGGCGTCCGAGAGCGGCTATGGTGCGGCTAGCGGCTCCTTCGACACGATCCGCTCGCTGGCGACACTCGCCTATTCGGGCGAGCGGAAGGACCTGTTCCGGCGCGAGTTGCTGGCCGCTCTGCAGATCCTGGAGGAGGACCATCTCTCCCGGGCCGCCATCAAGGGATCCTGGGCCGGCGCGATGGGCCAGACGCAGTTCATGCCGTCGAGCTTCCTGAAGCATGCCGTGGACGGCGACGGCGATGGACGACGGGACATCTGGAATTCGGTCCCGGACGTCCTCGCCTCCATCGGGCACTTCCTGGCGCAGTCAGGCTGGAAGGCCGGCTTGCCGTGGGGCTTGGAGGCGCTTCTTCCCGACGGACTCGACCTATCGGTTCACGCCCGTGATCTCGGCGAGTGGTCGCGGCTTGGCGTCACCTCAGCCGATGGTAGCGCTCTGCCGAGAGGCGGCGCCGGCCGCATCTTCCTGCCCGCCGGCATCAGGGGACCGGCCTTCCTGCTGACCGACAACTGGGAAGCCATCAGGGCCTACAACACGTCCGACGCCTACGCGCTTGCGATCGGTGTCCTGTCGGACCGCATCGCAGGCAGTCCGGCGCTCTCACGCCCGTGGCCCGCAGAGGCGGTCCTGACCGGGGACGAGCGGCGCGAGGTGCATCGTCGCCTCGCGACACTGGGGATCTACACGGGCACGCCGGACGGCAAGTTCGGAGCGCAGACTCGGGACGCCGTGCGACGCTTCCAGCTCTCTCGCCGATTGCTGCCGGACGGCTATGCCGACCGCGGCGTGTTGGAGCAGCTTCGCAGGCCGGACTGACGGCGTTTTACGCCCGTCATCACACCGGCAGGACGCTGGCACCCATGAGCGCCGTATCGATCGAGCGAGCCGCCTGCCGACCCTCGCGGATCGCCCAGACGACAAGCGATTGTCCGCGCCGCATATCGCCGGCCACGTAGACCTTCTCGCGCGCAGTCCGATAATCCCGGTCGTTCGCCAGCACGTTGCGGCGACGGTCGCGGGTGATCGTCGGCTCGGATAGGAGGCCAGCCTCCTTCGGCCCGGAGAAGCCGATCGCCAGGAACACCAGCTCGGCCGGCAGCACGAATTCGCTGCCTGGAACCGGCTGCCGCCGCTCGTCCACGCGAGCACAGACTACGCCGGTGACCCGGCCGTGCTTGCCCTCGACCCGAAGGGTCGCGGCCTGGAACTCGCGCTCGGCGCCCTCGGCCTGGCTGGAGG
>CAXUKK010000112.1:0-8257 GCA_964251455.1 uncultured Enterovirga sp. | reverse complement strand
GGCGGCACTCGCGGCGGCTCGGCGCACCGAGGACGAGGACCTGGAGGCGACGCTCCTGCTGACGGACGATGCCGCCGTCAGAGAGCTGAACCGGCTATGGCGGGGTCAGGACAAGCCGACGAATGTCCTCTCCTTCCCGGCGGACATGAAGTCGCCGCCTGGGGAACCTCGCCATCTTGGCGACATAGCCCTGGCCTACGAAACTCTTGCCCGGGAAGCCCAGGCAGAGAGCAAAAGCCTGCCGAACCACATGACCCATCTCGTGATCCACGGCATCCTTCATCTCCTCGGGCACGATCACGAGAGCGATGCCGAGGCCGTCGAGATGGAGCGCACCGAAATCGCGGCTCTCGAGGTGCTGGGGATCGCCGATCCCTATCGCGAAACCTCCAGCTGAACGGATACTGACGACACCACGATGAACGACGAACGTAGGGACGACAGGTGGAGTCCCGACGCCGAGCCGCGCGAAAGCTGGCTCGAGCGCCTGATGCAGCGGTTCAACCTCCGGCCGCGGGACTCCGTGCGGGACGAACTGGAGGACGTGCTGGCCGAGGCGACCGAAGCCGCGGAACTCTCCCAGCAGGAGCGGACTCTCCTCACGAATGCGCTCGCGTTCCACAAGGTGCGCGTCGGGGACGTCATGGTGCCGCGGTCCGACATCCTGGCGGTCACCCTGAGCGCGACGCTCGGCGAGGTCCTGGCGCATTTCCGGCTCGCCGGGCACTCGCGCCTGCCGATCTATGGCGCGTCCCTCGACGAGCCGCTCGGCATGGTCCACATCCGGGACCTCCTCGACTTCATCGCATCCCACAGCGAGACGGAGCCTGCCGAACCCGGGCAGCCCGCGAAGGTCGCTAGCCTTGCGACCGTCAACCTCTCTCTCACGCTTGAAGGCGCGACCCTGCACCGCGACGTCCTGTTCGTGCCGGGCTCGATGTCCGCCCTCGACCTTCTCGCCAGAATGCAGGCCTCGCGGACGCACATGGCGCTGGTCATCGACGAGTACGGCGGGACGGACGGTCTCGTGACGATCGAGGACCTGCTCGAGACGGTCGTCGGGGATATCGAGGACGAGCACGACGTCGCTACCAAGCTGATCGTCAAGGACGAGCGGGGCGACTTTGTCGTCGATGCTCGCGCCACGCTCGACGAGGTCTCGGAAGCGCTCGGTGCCAATATCTCCGCGGCGAACGATCTGGACGACGTCCACACGCTTGGCGGCCTCGTGGTGACGCGGGCCGGCCGCGTGCCCCGCCGCGGCGACATCATCGCGGGTCCGGACGGCTTCGAGTTCGAGGTGCTCGACGCGGATCCCCGCCGGCTGAAGCGCATCCGCATCCGCCGTGCTGCCGCGCCGGGCTCGTCGAGTGCGGATGGTGAGTCCTGGCTGTCCGGGGCGCGCGGCGTTCAACTTTGATGCGCTCGTTGGCTGACCGGGTGGTCCTGGCGGAAGGGTGGCGCCGGGCAGCCATCGCGTTCGGAGCCGGCGCGATCGGCGCGCTCGCCATGCCGCCGTTCGGCATCTGGCCGGCTTTGGCCGTATCCTTGTCCCTCGCCGTCTGGTTGATCGACGGATCCGGCGCGGGCAGCCGGTGGACGTCGGTCCGCAGGGCGGCCGGGATCGGCTGGCTCTGGGGCTTGGGCTATTTTCTCGCCGGGCTATGGTGGATCGGTGCTGCCTTTCTGGTCCAGCCCGATGTGTTCGCCTGGCTGATGCCCGTCGGCGTCCTCGGACTGCCGGCGCTCCTCGCCGTCTTCGCAGCGCTCGGGTTCGGGCTTGCGCGCCTTCTCTGGACGCAATCAGGGTGGCGGATCTTCGCCTTCGCGTTCGGGATGACGCTTGCGGAATTGCTGCGTGGTCACGCGTTCACCGGCTTCCCCTGGAATACGCTCGGCATGGCGCTCGGCCAGAACCTCTGGCTGATGCAATCCGCATCGATCTTCGGGCTCTACGGCCTGACCGCGATCGCGGTTCTGATTTTTGCCGCACCCGCGACCTTCGGCAACGGCGAGACAAGGGCCGAACGTGTCGGACCCGTCCTCGGTGCGGGGCTGATCCTGCTCACGATGGCAGGATACGGGGCGTGGCGGCTCTCTGGCCCGGTCCCGGCTTCAGTCGCGGGCGTGAAACTTCGGATCGTGCAGCCGAACCTGGCGCAGGATGCCAAGTTCGAAGCAGCCCGCGGCCCGGAGATCCTGCGGAAATATCTCGAGCTGAGCGACAGCGCGAGCCTGACCGACACAACGGGCATGGGGGACGCGACGCACATCGTGTGGCCGGAATCGGCGTTCCCGTTCCTCCTGCACAGGGAGGCGGCGGCGCTGGGGATGATCGCCGACGCTCTCCCTCGAGGCGGTACTCTCATCACGGGGGCGGCCCGGAGCACGGGCGAAGGACGGCAGGCCCGCTACTACAATTCCATCCAGGCCGTCGCCGACACCGGGGCGGTGCTGGCGAGCTACGACAAGGTGCATCTCGTTCCGTTCGGCGAGTACGTCCCGGACTTTCTGGAGCGCTCGTTGCGGGCCATCGGAATCCGCGAGTTCGTCGCGATCCCCGGCGGCTTCACGGCCGGCGACAGGCACACGGCGTTCTCGGTGCCCGGCCTTCCGCCGGTTGCCGGCAGCGTCTGCTACGAGGCGATCTTCCCAGGGGAAACGGTTCCGCCCGGGCCCCGGCAGCACTTCGCACAGGCAAGGATGCGGGCCGTCGAGCGCGGGATCCCGCTGGTCCGCGCGGCAAATACCGGCATATCGGCCGTGGTCGATCCCTATGGCCGGATCACAGCCTCGCTTCCCGTCGGCCGTGAGGGCGTCATCGATGCCAGCCTTCCGGCCGTCGCGAAGGTGACCCCCTTCGACAAGGTCGGCACGCCGATCCTTGTTGGACTCTGTTCGGCGTTTTTCTTGGCCGCCCTGGCTGGTATGCGCCGTCGCGCACGCTAAAAGCGTCGGAGCCGACCGATCTTGGCCGGGAGCTGTGAGTAAAGGTGCTGCCGAGATGATCAAAGCGCCAAACGACGTCGACCGGCAGGTCGGCAGTCGCGTTCGAATGCGCCGAATGCTCATTGGAATGAGTCAAGAAAAACTCGGAGATGCTCTCGGGCTGACGTTTCAGCAGGTGCAAAAATACGAAAAAGGCACGAACCGCATCAGTGCGAGCCGCCTGCAGCAGATCTCCCATGTTCTCGGCGTATCGATCGATTTCCTGTACGGTGGGGGCGCGACGCGGTCGGAATCCGTGGCCGACGGCTTCGGCGAGACGCCTTCTGCCGCTTACGATGCCGAACTCCTGACGTCCGACAGCCTGAAACTCCTGCGCGCGTATCGCGAGATCAAGGACAGGAAGGTCCGACGGCGCTTGGTCGACCTGGCCCAGGCCTTGGTCGAGCGTGACGACGTCACCCCCGCTGATCGTTCTTCATAACGGACGCGTTCGCTTGACCGTTCGAAAGCTCGATGCCACAAGCCGCGGCTCGACAGAGCGTCGCCAGTTTCTTCGAACATACTCATACCGAGGTGCGAGCCGTGGCACGGCAGAACTATCTCTTTACAAGCGAGTCCGTGTCCGAAGGGCACCCGGACAAGGTCTGCGATCGCATCTCGGACGAAGTCGTCGACGCCTTCTATCGGGCAGGGGCTGCTGAAGGTCTCGATCCCTGGGGCGTCCGCGCGGCCTGCGAGACGCTCGCCACCACCAATCGGGTGATCATCGCGGGCGAGTACCGTGGTCCCGCGAGCGTAAACGAGGGCGTGATCACGGACCTGACGCGCAAGGCGATCAAGGATATCGGCTACGAGCAGGACGGCTTCCACTGGGAGACGGCCGAGATCGAGGTGCTGCTGCACGGCCAGTCCGCCGACATTGCGCAGGGCGTGGATGCCGCGGGCAACAAGGACGAGGGCGCCGGCGATCAGGGCATCATGTTCGGCTATGCCTGCCGCGAAACGCCGGAGCTCATGCCGGCGCCGATTTACTACGCGCACAAGATCCTTCGCGACCTGACGGATGCCCGCAAGTCGGGCCAGGGGCCAGCCGCCGTGCTCGGCCCCGATGCCAAGAGCCAGGTCACGGTGCAGTACGAGGGCGGCAAGCCCGTCGGCGTGACCCAGATCGTGCTCTCGACCCAGCACCTCGATCCGAACCTCTCCTCCGAGGACGTTCGGGCGATCGTGGAGCCCTACATCCGCAACGCGCTGCCGGAGGGCTGGATCTCGGGCGAGACGATCTGGCACGTGAACCCGACCGGCAAGTTCGTCATCGGCGGACCGGATGGCGATTGCGGTCTCACGGGCCGCAAGATCATCGTCGACACCTATGGTGGCGCGGCTCCGCATGGCGGCGGTGCCTTCTCCGGCAAGGACCCGACCAAGGTCGACCGCTCGGCTGCATATGCGGCACGCTACCTCGCCAAGAACGTGGTGGAGGCAGGGCTTGCCGATCGCTGCACTATCCAGCTCTCCTACGCGATCGGCGTGGCGAAGCCGCTCTCGATCTATGCCGACCTCACCGGCGGCCAAATCGATCCGAGCAAGCTCGAGACCACGCTCATGGAGATGATGGACCTGTCGCCCCGCGGCATCCGCTCGCATCTCGACCTAAACAAGCCGATCTACGCCCGCACTTCGGCCTACGGTCATTTCGGCCGCCTGCCCGACGGGGATGGCGGCTTCTCCTGGGAGCGGACGGACCTCGCGGCCGAGCTGCGGTCGGCGCTCTCCTAACCCCGGCGGCGTCGTGACGGCCGGGCACGATACGCCCGGCGCCTTCTTCGGGCGGCGCAAGGGCAAGGCGCTTCGCCGCGGTCAGGCCGAGCGGATCGAAGAGCTGTTGCCGCGGCTCCGCATTCCGCTCCCGAACGCGCCAGCCTCGCTCGACCCCGGCGCGCTGTTTCCGACCCGCCCGGCCGAGATCTGGCTGGAGAGCGGCTTCGGCGGCGGTGAGCACCTTGCACATCAGGCCGGCCGGCATCCCGACATCGGCTTCATCGGCATCGAGCCCTTCCTGAATGGCGTCGCGAAGCTCCTCGGCGTCATCGCCGAGGAAGGGCTGTCCAACGTGCGCATCTGGGACGAGGACGCGACGCAGCTCCTGCCCGCGCTCGCGCCCGGCACGATCGATCGCCTGTATCTTCTCTACCCCGATCCCTGGCCGAAGCGGCGGCAGCGCAAGCGCCGGTTCCTCTCGGAGGAGAACCTCGCCGCGCTGGCCCGGGTCATGCGCTCGGGTGCGGAACTGCGCTTCGCGACCGATATCGACGATTATGCCGGCTGGGCGCTTGCCCGTGTGCTGCACTCCTCGCACTTCGCCTGGGATGCGGATCGGCCTCGCGACTGGCGCGAGCCCTGGCCCGACTGGCCCAGCACTCGCTACGAGCAGAAGGCCCGGCGTGAGGGCCGCGGCTCCGCCTATCTCACGTTTCGTCGGGTCTAGCTGAGGGGGACTGGCGCGCGCGCGCGGTCTTCTCGGCGTTGGCCAGCACGAGCAACGTGCGGCGGGCCCCGGCCGGCGAGATCGCGTCGAAGGCCGGCCCGAGGGGGCGCTCGCTCGGCTCCGGCAGCAGGGGGTCGCGCATGCCGAGCAGCGCCCGGACGGTGCGCCACGACCAGTTGTTTGCTTTACCGATCACGAGGAGCAGGTCGTCGTCGCGTTCCCGGAACGCGCGCTCGATCGTCGGGATGGGCAGGTGCGCCAGGAGCGAGATGGCGCAGATGGCCTCCGCCGCACGGTTCTTGTTGGCAAAGGACGCGATGTCGAACTCGGACGCGGGACGCTTCTCGGTCAACGCGCGAAGCGTCTCCTGAGCCTGCGGGTAATCGAGGCCGACCGGGGCAGAAGGTTGGCGCGGAGCGGCTGCCTTTTCTTCCACCTTCGCCAGCGTGCTCGTCAGCTGGGCCCTCGCGGCCTCCCGCGCGATGGTGACGAGCTGCTGCACGTCCACGTCGGACAGGTCCTCGCGGGCGCCGAGCAGATCCTGGAGCCTTTCATCCTCCCGCGAGCGGTCGAGCAGTTCCGCCTTAGCGAGGACCGAGAAACGGGCTCCGTCATTCCCGGCGATCGCGCGCCAGACCTTGTCGTCGCCCTGCGTGACAAGCACGTCGGCCACGAGTTCGGAGACATGACGCCGTTCGCAGATGGCCGTCATGTGCTCGCTGCCGCGCGTGACGGCGATCTCGATCAGGTCCTGATCGGTGAGCTGTGAGGACCGGGACAGGATGGCATGCGCGACGACGATGTCCTCGTCGAAGGCAAGCGTGCGCGTCACGTTCGGCGGTGCGTTGGCGAGTTCCGCCAGCCGTCCGGCGAGACTGGCCTTCGCGGCGCCCGGGACAGTCGGCGCGAAGCAGCCGAGCACGTGATCGAACAGCGCCAATTGCTCTCCATCGAGGCGTTCGGCGTCCCGGACAAGAAGCTCGGTGATTTTCGAAAGCGTGCGCTCGCGAGCAGGCGCCGACCGCTGCGCGATCGTGCCCTCCACGTCCCCGATGAGGTTCATCAGCTCGGCCACGCCCAATACTTAGTGTCAGTTCGTCACCATCGCGTTAGCCGTATTCGAACGGGTCTGTGGACGAGGGCGGTGCTGCTTTGAATCGCTGGACTCGCACGGGATATAGTCATCGCAGGGTGATTCGCGATGAGCACGGACGCTTCGGCTTCCGCTCTTCACCTGCTTCAGGCACCCGGAACTCGGTCCATATGCCCAATCTGATCTTCGATCCCGCACGTGCCGAACACCCGCTCGACGTTGTGGAGCGGCTCGCTGCGATGAAGGAGTGGAGCTTCGATCGCGCCGAGATGGACGAGATGTCCGTTTCCGTCTCGGGGCGCTGGGCCGAGTACCACGTCGCCTATACGTGGATCGAGAACGTGGAGGCGCTGCATGTCGCCTGCGCGTTCGACCTGAAGGTCGCCGACCGGCGGCGCAACGAGATCCTGCAGCTGATCTCCTATGCGAACGAGCAGCTCTGGGTCGGCCATTTCGACCTCTGGACCTCCGAGAACGTCGTGATGTTCCGCCACGCGCTGCTGCTCGCCGGCGGAGCCGAGCCGACGCACGGCCAATGCGAGATCCTGCTGAAGGCGGCTGTCGACGCGTGCGAGCGTTACTATCAGGCCTTCCAATTCGTGCTCTGGGCCGGAAAGACGGCCAAGGAGGCGATCGAGGGCGTGCTCTTCGTCACCGAAGGCGAAGCGTGACCGGTCCTTTCCACCGCGCGGCTTGATCCGCGCCGCACTTGGTGCGAACCGGGGTGGATGAGCCCGGATATCGCTGAACAGGTCGATCTGCCGAACTCCCTCCTGCTTGTCGGTGCCGGCAAGATGGGCGGCGCCATGCTGGAGGGCTGGCTCGCCAGGGGCCTGGAGCCCTCCCGGGTCACGGTACTAGACCCGCAGCCGTCGCCGGCGCTCCTCGCTTTTGCCGGTACGTCCGGCATGCGGCTCAATCCCGAAAGGGCCGGCATCGCGGCGCCAGAGGTGCTGGTACTCGGCATCAAGCCGCAAGCGCTGACGGACGCGGCCGGGAGCATCTCCCCGCTTGCCGGGCCCGAAACGCTCGTCATCTCCATCCTGGCCGGCAAGACGGTCGCAGACTTGTCGCGGGCTCTGCCGCAGGCGGGCGCGATCGTGCGCGCCATGCCGAACCTGCCCGCCTCGATCGGCCGCGGCGCGACCGGGGTCTATGCGAGCCCGAGCACGACTTCCCGGCAACGGGCCCTGACGCAGGCGCTGCTCTCCGCCGTCGGGCTGGTGGAGTGGATCGACCGGGAGGACCTGATCGATGCCGTGACAGCCGTGTCGGGCTCAGGACCAGCATATCTTTTCCACCTCGTCGAGGCGCTCTCGGCAGCCGGGCAGGAGGCGGGGCTCGACCGTGGCGTGGCGGAACGGCTCGCGCGGCAGACCGTGACCGGCGCCGCGGAACTCCTGTCGGGGTCCGGCCTCGATCCCGCCGTGCTCCGACAGAACGTCACGTCGCCGGGCGGGACGACGGCCGCGGCGCTCGAGATCCTCATGGCCGAGGATGGCATGGCTGCACTGATGCGGCGCGCCGTCCAGGCCGCACGGCGACGGGCGGCCGAGCTGTCGGGCTGAGCTGCCCTTCAGAACCGCTAGGCGCGTCGCTACATATCGACAACGATAGCGAGGGAGCAGCCCACCATGTCCGACCCGATGCAGCCACACGCCTCCGGTTCCGCGTTCGCGACCGCTGCGGCGGCCGCAAGCTCCTCGTCTCCGGCCCAGCCGCAGGCC
>CAXUKK010000111.1:0-8266 GCA_964251455.1 uncultured Enterovirga sp. | reverse complement strand
GACGCAACCGCCCGTATCAACTTGTCTACATTCTTGTACGTCTCGCGCGCGTCTAACCTCGTCACGGTGAGGACGGTTGGAGCCGCGTTATTCGGTCCAGCGAGCGCCGGTGCCAACTCGCTCACGGCGTTAGGAAGCAGGCTGAAGCGGTCTTGAGGGTAGGAGAACACGTCCGCCATTCGGTCCATCGTGTAGCGGCTGACGCATGCAACTCGATTGACGGCGAAGCGGAGCATGGCCGGCTCATACGGTCGTGCCCGTCGGTCCCTCGGGTCTCCCCAGACCTCGATCCCGTGTGCAAACATCAACGTCGGCAGCGACGGTCGAATGACCTTTGCGGCGGCAGCTACACGCAGAAGATCAATGTGGTCGATGATGAGCGCATCCGCGGCCCGCGAGCGCTGGATTGCGCTCAGCGCGAAGCGCCATCGGTTTCCGGAGAACGCCCGACAGGCGTCTCCGACCCGAGCCAAGTCCTGAGGTCGATCGGCCAGCACGTTGATCATCGGAGCTTGGCCGGCCACTTCCCCCCGCTCACGCAGGCGGTCGAGCACGCGCCCGTTGAAACGCTGGATGCCGCCCATCTGGGAGAACAGCGAGAGGCAGCAGAACAGCGGCCGAGTCACGCCCATCGAGGGGTGCTCTCGTGCGGTCCGGAGTTGTCGGGCGATCCGCCGGCAGCATGCGGCACCGGCCGGTCGAGCCGGTAGATCACGATCGAGTCCATGACGCGACACTCGCACCTTTTCAGGGTTGTGTTAGGTCAGGGCCGAACGAAGCTGCTGTCAAGCAGAGGGACACAATAGCGCTCGAGGGTTGGACCCACCGCCTGCGCCCTGCAGCATGCCGGGAAGGAACGCAGGGCTACGACGGGGTTCGGGCAGAGGCTGACGGAACCAACCGGCAAGCACATCCCAGTGCCGTTATGCGTCGATGATCGGACGACGTGCAGGTCGTGTGCACGCCCTCCGGAGGCGCGCGCTCGCGCCGGGCCGTCCTCCGTGCGCACTGGGAGGCGATGAACGATGAGACCTTGCTCGCAGCGATCCAGTGCGGCGCGTAGCCAGACTAGCGTCCTCCGGAACGCGGCGGGTGGAACCGCGCCCATTTCGCATTGATGCGGATCGACTCCTCTTCGAGCAGCTCCAGGAACGCGGAAGCGGCGGCAGAGATCGTGCGCCGGGCAGGCTCGATCAGCATCAGATCCAGGATCAGGGCGGGAGCGGTCAAGGGATTGATGACGTGCGTTCCGGGCTCGGGGTCTGCAGCCATCATGATGCCGGGCAGGACGGCGACCCACTCGGACCGCCCGACAAGATCAAGCGTCCCGAGCATGGCGTCGAGCTCCAGCAGCCGCTCGACGAGGACGTTGTTCGACGCGAAATAGGATTCGATGCTGAGCCGGCGCGTATTGGCGCGGCCTGGCACGACAAGCCGCAGCGGGCCGAGTTCGTCCGGCCGCACCGGCTCCAAGTCGACCCGACCGCTATGCGCGGCGGCCCCGACCAGCACCTCGGGTGTTCGCATGAAAAGCCGGCTCTTCACGCCGGCGATCCCGGCCGTCCCCGGCACGATGGCGAAATCGAGCTCCGCGGCTTGCACGAGTTGCGTCAGGTTCCCGCTATAGCCTTCGACCACGCGGATCGCCGCGTTCGGGTGCGCATCGGTGAACCGGGCGAGAGCGGGCGCGAGGACGCAACGCGTCATCGTCGGCATCAGCCCGACCACGACCTCTCCCTCGAGCCCGCCCGCGAAGGTCTGCACGGCCTTGGTGGCGGCATCGTGCGCGCGGAGCACGTCGAGGCAGGCGCGGTAATAGGCATCCCCGGCCGGGGTAGGCTGGACCCGGCCCTTGTCGCGGCTGAAAAGGCTGATGTGGAAGCGTTGTTCCAGTTTTCGGATATGCTGGGATACGCCGGACTGCGTCGCGTTCTCCCGCTGCGCAGCGGCCGTGAAGGAGCGCTCCTCATAAGCGGCAACGAAGAGCCTTATATCCTGCAGGCTGCCAACCATTCCTTGGCTATCCGAATTCATAATCGCGGGAAGAAGAAACTATCATTTTCTTGCGTTCGCGATACCAGCTAGGCCCTGCCCGATGACGATGCTGTCCCTTCCGCTCGATCGCGAGGCGACGGACCCGCGGCTGCTCAGGCAGGCGCTCGGCCGCTTCGCCACCGGCGTAACCGTAATCACCACGCGCACCCCTGACGGGAAATACGAGGGGCTGACTGCGAACTCGTTCTCGGCCGTGTCGCTCGACCCTCCTCTCGTGCTGTGGAGCCTGCGGCTTGCCTCTCCTTCGCTCGCGAGCTTCAAGGCGGCAGGACACTTTGTCGTGAACGTGCTCTCGACAGCACAGAGCCTCACGTCCCACCACTTCGCGACCCCACGCCACGACAAGTTCGACGACGTGGAGTTCTCGGCCGGCATTGCGGGCTGCCCGATGCTGGATGAGAGCCTCGCGATCTTCGAATGCCGGACTGAGACGACCGTCGAAGGGGGCGACCATATGATCTTCCTCGGCCGGGTGATGCAGGCGCATTACCGTGACGGCGAGCCGCTCATCTTCGCGGCCGGCAAGTACGGCACCCACGCGCCGCTCGACGAGGTTTGAGCGGCCCACAACGACGTTCATACGGGAGAGAGCGCGGGTGATCAGGGCTGCGGTCGTCGGGCTTGGCTGGTGGGGACAGCACATCGTGCGCCGGATGGCGGAATCCGACGTCATGCGGATCGTGACCGCCGTCGAGACAAACCCAGGTCGGGCGGGCTTTGCGGCCGAGCACGGGATCCGGTACGCGTCCGAGATGTCCGAGGTTCTGCGGGACCCGGCGATTGATGCCGTCATTCTGGCGACGCCGCACGCGCTGCATACCGAGCAGGTCGCGGCCGTGGCGGCTGCCGGCAAGCACGTCTTCTGCGAAAAGCCGCTAGCCCTTAACCGTGCCGATGCCGAGCGCTCCGTCGAGGCCTGCAAACGGGCCGGCGTGATGCTCGGGATCGGGCACGAGCGGCGCTACGAGGCCGCCATCGGCGAGTTGCGGCGCCTTGTCCGGGCAGGGGCGCTCGGCACGATCATGCATGCCGAGGCGAATTTCAGCCACGACAAGCTCGCCAATGTTCCCGAAACGGATTGGCGCGCCTCGCCGAGCGATGCACCTGCGGCCGGCATGACGGCGATGGGCGTGCACCTCACCGATCTCTACCTGGACTTGTTCGGGCCCATCCGCGAAGTCTTTGCTGCGACGACGAGCCGGGTCGCCTACAAGCAGACGGGCGATGTGATCTCGGTGCTGCTGCGCTTCGAATCGGGCGCGACCGGTTACCTGAACGCGATCCTGGTCACGCCGCTCTATATCGGCCTCACGACCTTCGGCTCGGAAGGCTGGGCCGAGATCCGCAACCACACGCATCCCGATACGCCCGGCCCGACAACGCTGACCGTCCAGTACCGCGACGGCCGCCGCGACACCCAGGATTACGCATGGCTCGATACCGTTCGGGAAGGTCTCGAGACCTTCGCGCGGTCGATCGAAAGCGGGGCGCCATACCCGTTCACCGATGCCCAGAAGGTCGGGAACGTGGCGGTCCTGGAGGCGATCTGCCGCTCCGCCGCCACCAACGCGCCGGTGCCGGTCCAGACGGTATGATGCCAGCTCAGGACGGTTGGGGCGCGCCCTGCTGGCGCAGCGGATGGGCGGCCGCGAAGGCCGGCTCGGCGAGGCAGGTTTCCGAGATACGGGTCACGGTCGGCAGGCCATCGAGGCTCGCGCCGAACAGCTTTGCCCCGACGGTCAGGCTGACGAGGCAGATGTCGGCGGTCGTGACGCTGTCGCCGTGGCAGTAGCGGCCCGTCTCGGCATCCGCCGCCAGGTGGCTTTCGATCGCCTTCAGGCCCGCCTCGATCCAGTGCTGGCACCATTGCGCCCGCGCCGGTTCGGCGATGCCGAGTTCATGCTCCAGGTACTCGCGCACGCGGGGCACGATCAGCGGGTGCGAGTCGGCGGCCACGATGGCCGCGAGCCCGCGCACGCGCGCGCGGCCGCGCGGATCCGCCGGCAGAAGCGGCGGTTCGGGATAGGTCTCCTCCAGGTATTCGAGGATAGCCAGGGACTGGAACAGCACCGGGCCGTCGCCGTCCACCAGGGCCGGGAGCACCATCTGTGGATTGATCGCGCGATAGGCCTCCCCGCGCTGGACGCCCGCGATGAGGTCGATCGAGCTCTCCTCGTACGAGATGCCCTTCAGGTTGAGGGCGATCCTGACTCGATAGGTCGCGAGCGACCGCCAGAAGCCCCAGAGTTGCAAAGCCGTTTCCCCCGAACGCCGACGAGGATCTGATGCCCCGCCTTGCCGATATCGAACCCGACAAGCTTAGCCCGGAGCAGCGCCGGGTCTACGACGAAATCCTCTCGGGCCCGCGCGGCATCGTGGAGGGACCGCTGCGCGTCTGGGTCAACAGCCCGGGGCTGGCCGACAAGGCGCAGGCGCTCGGCGCCTTTTGTCGCTATGGCACCAGCCTGCCCCAACGCCTTTCCGAACTCGCCATCGTCACGACGGGCGCGCACTGGCAGTCGGGTTTCGAATGGGCCGTGCACGCCCCGATCGCCCTGGCCGCCGGGCTCGATCCCGCCGCCATCGAGGCGATCCGCACGGGGCAGCAGCCGGACTTCGCAGCGGCGGACGAGCGGGCCGTCTACGCCTTCTCGACCGAGCTCCTGTGCGACCGGCGCGTCTCGGATGCCACGTACCGCCTCGCCCTCGAGACTCTCGGGCAACTCGGAATCGTCGATCTCGTCGGCGTGCTCGGCTATTACGGTCTCATCTCGATGACCATCAACGCGTTCGAGGTGCCGCTCCCGGTCGGCGCACCGGAGCCGTTCCCGGGCCGAGCGCGTTAGCGGTCGCCCATCTGCCGAGCCCCTCCTCGAGCTAACGCTTTGTTAACCATGGCGAACCAGCCTGAGATGCGGCCACAGAAGGTGCATCCCGGCACCCAGGCTGCATCGGCGACGCACGAGCGCGGGCGGATCGGATGGGGGTTCTCGGCAAGCCCGGCTGCGGCCGGATCGCGGCAGCCATGGTCTGGCTGGGCGTCGCAATCGCGGCGCCCCAGGGCAGGGCGGACGACGTCGCCGCGCTGCCCTCGGCTCCCGAAATGTCGCTCGGCGGCGACGACGACCAGCCGACGACGGCCTGGACGGAATTCTGCGGGAGGCTACCGGCTGAGTGCCTGATCGATCCGGACGAGCCCGAGATCCTGACGCTGACGCCGGCAACCTGGTCCCTGCTGACGAGCTTGAACCTGCGCGTGAACGAGACAATCACGCCGATGACGGATCTGGAGCATTCGGGCGTCGGCGACCGTTGGGATTACCCGGACGACGGCAAGGGTGATTGCGAAGACATCCAACTCCTCAAGCGCAGGCTCCTGGCCCAGGCGGGATTGCCGCGGCGCGCGATGCGGATGACGGTCGTCGTCGACAGCAAGGATGCCGGACACGCCGTCCTGACCGTGAGGACGGATCGTGGCGACCTGATCCTCGACAACGAATCCGACACCGTGCTGCCCTGGAACCGAACCGGCTACGAGTTCATAAAGCGCGAGGGTTCGGACGGTCCCGCCTGGGTCGCGCTCGGCGGCGCGCGGACCCGCATCGTGGTGGCGAGCCGGTCCGCGACGCACATTCCCGTCTTGGCGAGGGCAGCTCACCGGAAAAGCCCGCCCGCGCGCTGAGGCGAGCTCTCAGGATGCGGCTGCGCGGCTCGGCCAATAGGCCGGGAGGCTCGCGCCGTCGCGCGCGTCCCACCCGTCCTTCGCCGCATCGTCGTAGACAGCGAGAGTGCGCTCCGCGAGCGGGAGGGATGCGCCGAGCTTCTTCGCTTCGGCGACCATGGTCCGCAGGTCCTTGCGGATGGACGCGATGTCGAAGGCCGGCGGCGGGTTGCCGCCCGACAGGGCCTCGGCGATGGCGGGGCCGCGGACCTTCAGGACGTTGGCTCCGCCCGACGTGTCGGCAAAGAACTCCATCAGCCATTTCGGATCGTGTCCGAGATGGCTGCACAGCGTCACGGCCTCGCCGAGCGCCTGGTAGAAGACGAGAAGCGGCAGGTTGATGGCGAGCTTCATGCTCGCGCCTGCGCCGACCGGGCCGACATGCTCCAGCCGCCGGCAGAGACCGTCCAGGATAGGCCGCGCACGCTCGATGTCGGCAGCCTCGCCGCCTGCGAGCCCGATGAGCTTTCCCGTCCGGGCCGGCATGACGGTGCCGCCGACCGGGCATTCCACGAAGGCCGCCCCGGCACGGCGCACATCGGCGGCGAGCGCGATCTCCGTCTCGGGCTGGACAGTGCTCATGTCGATCACGAGCTTTCCGCCGAGATCCGCGGATAGTAGCCCGTTGTCGGCCCGGTAGACCGACTCGATCGCAGCCGCGTCGGTCAGGATCGTCACGATCGTCTCGACCTGGGCCGCGAGGTCGGCGGGCGACGTTGCCGCCTTCGCGCCGGCTTCGACCAGCGGCGTCGTCTTGTCGGGCGAGCGGTTCCACACGACGAGCTCGTGCCCAAGCTCCTGCAGCCGCGCGGCCATCGCGGCCCCCATCCGGCCGAGGCCCGCAACGCCGATGCGCATTTCGCTCCCGCCCTATTTATCTCTCGATAAAAAAGGTTAGCATGGTCCTTCAGACGTGCCAACGCGGGCGGAAAGCCCCGGGGTCTGGGAGGTTTCGTGAAGGAAGCGATCGGCGTCATTGGTCTCGGCATCATGGGTGGTGCCGCTGCCCGCAACCTCGCTGCCCGGGGCTGGAAGGTCGTCGGATTCGACCTCAGCCCGGAGCGGCGCGCCGAAGCGGAAGCGGCCGGCGTGACTCTGGCGACCGACGTCGCGGATCTCGCTGCCCGCGTCGAGCTGATCGTCACGAGCCTTCCAAGCCCGGCAGCCGTCGCTGCGACCGCGAAAGCGCTCGCCGCGTCCGGAACCGGTCCGCGGATTGTCGCCGAGGCGAGCACGCTCGCGCTCGCCGACAAGGTCGCCTTCCAGGCGGTGCTGGCGGAGGCGGGACATGTCGCGCTCGATTGCCCGCTTTCGGGCACCGGCGCCCAGGCGCAGACGCGCGACCTCGTCGTCTACGCGAGCGGCGACACGGCCGCGATCGCCCGCATGATGCCGGTCTTTGCCGATTTCTCGCGCGAGGCGCACGATCTCGGCGCCTTCGGCAACGGCACGCGCATGAAGCTCGTCGCCAACCTCCTCGTGGCGATCCACAACGTCGCGTCCGCCGAGGCGATGGTGCTCGGCATCAAGGCCGGGCTCGATCCGGACCAGATCGTGAAGCTCGTCTCGACTGGCGCCGGCACGTCCCGCATCTTCGAATTGCGGGCACCCCTGATGGCCGCCGACCACTACGAGCCGCCGAGCATGAAGATATCGGTCTGGCAGAAGGACATGGACGTGATCGGGCGCTTCGCGGCCGAACTCGGCGTCGAGACTCCGCTCTTCTCGGCATCCGGCCCGGTCTATGCCGCCGCCATGGAAGCCGGGCTCGGGACGCTCGACACGGGCGCGGTCTGCCGCGTCATCGAGAGCCGCTCGGGCGTCCATCGCACCAATCAGCCATCCTGATCGAGAGAAGACGATTTTATAATTTTCGGCTCTGCCGACCCACACCTAACGTCAAGCCCAACACGGCCGCCAGAGCCGAAGGGAACCAGGAGGAAACGATGACCACCGAACGCCGCACCATTCTCAGGGCCGGGCTCGCTCTTGCGGGCACGGTCGCGATGCCTGCCATCCTACGCGCCCAATCGGCGCCGTTCCGGATCGGGCTCCTCACCGTGAAGACCGGTCCGCTCGCCCAGGGCGGGATCCAGATGGAGCAGGGTCTCGCGACCTTCATGAAGGAGAAGGCCAACACCCTCTCCGGCCGCAAGGTCGAGGTGATCACGGCCGACACGGGCGGCAATCCGGCAGGCGCCCGCACCAAGTCGCAGGAACTCGTCGAGCGCGACAAGGTCGACCTGCTGCTCGGACCGCTCGCAGCCTTCGAGCTCCTCGCCATCACGGATTACGTCCGCCAGAAGCAGATCCCGCTGATCAGCGTTGCCGCGGCAGAGGACGTGACCCAGCGCAACGTCAACCCGTGGATGATCCGGCCGACCGCCACCTCCGGCCAGTGCTCGCACGTCATGGCCGATTACGCGGCCAAGGAGATGAAGCTCAAGCGGATGGCGACGATCTCCGAGGATTTCGCCTTCGGCCACGAGC
>CAXUKK010000110.1:460-8286 GCA_964251455.1 uncultured Enterovirga sp. | reverse complement strand
TCGAACCCGTGATCATGCTGGCGTAGAGCGCCACCGTCTTCACGACCACCGAGGCCATCGCGGCCCCGAACCCGTTTCCGGTGACCAGGAATCGAAGGACGAGCACGAGGCTGACCAGGAAGATCAGGAATTGAACGGGCGCCAGAATGCCCTGCACGAGGGTCCACACCGAGTTGTCCCGCCTGATCCGCTCCTCCGGGCTGTAGAGAGCCGGAGCATTCTGACTTCGCTCGGCGCCGCGACGGATCATCCTGGAAACGCCCCTCTCCAACGGCCAATCAGCCGGCCTGTCGGAAGGGTAATTCGCGTCTCAGTTGACTGTCAATCTGTCTTTACGTCAATGTACGTTGACACTCGGATCAAGCCTTAGGGAAGGTAGGCCCGCCGTGATGACCGCCCGCGACCGTTGTGCGTTGCAACGAATTTCGTCTCTGGCGGACGCCCGACAACCGTGGTTAGTTTCAGTCCAACGCGAATTCAGAAGCGAGATACCCGGTCGAGAGCGCGCTCTTCTTCCTCTTCTCAGTCGAAGGACTTGCGCGATCCTTGCCTCGGTACCGGGCCCGAACGGCCCGGCGTGTGGAGGGGCTCATGGGGAACGTTGCGTTCGTCGGGCAGGAGGCCTTCTGGGGGGAGGCCGAGCGGCAAGCGTTGGATCGCTGTTTGTCGGTGCCGGGCTTGTCGGGATCGTCACGACCCAGGGAAGCCCCACGCCGGCTCTCGCGCCTGATCGAGGCGGAGATCATCCCCCGCCTGCTCCTGGCGCACCTGGACGCTCCGGGCGAGACGACGGACGTCGCGCGACACGAGCTTTCGCCCGCGGACGTGCGGGACTTCACGCGAATCATCCTCGAACTCGACATGGCCGCGACGCTTGTCCACGTCAGGGCGGTCCGCGAAGCGGGGCATTCACTCGAGTCGATGTTCCTCGACCTGCTGACGCCGACGGCACGTCTCCTCGGCGACATGTGGGAAGCCGACCTCTGCAGTTTCACCGACGTGACCATCGGTCTGTCACGTCTTCAGCAGGTCCTCCGCGATCTCAGCCCCACCTTCGAAGACGAGGAACGCCCCAAGGTACAGGGTCGCATCCTTCTCGCGGCGACGCCCGGGGAACAGCACAGCTTTGGTCTGTCGATGCTCGAGACGTTCTTCCGCAGGGCGGGCTGGGAGGTCTGCGGAGTGGACGTTCACGGCCGCCAGGACCTGTTGCGGCTTGCGCGCGAGGATTGGTTCGACGCGATCGGGTTGTCTCTGAGCTCCGACGTCCTGTACGACGCCGTGCAGTCCCTCATTCCTGCCTTAAGGAAAGCGTCCAAGAACCGGTCCGTCCTGATGATGGTCGGGGGTCGGTACTTTGCGGATCACCCCGATCATGCGACGTTGATCGGTGCCGACGTTGCAGCGTCGGATGCGCCCGACGCCCTCCGTCGGGCGGATGCCTGTCTGGGTGTCGAACTCGCCCGCCGCTGAGAGGGACGGACAGACGAGAAGGCGCTTCATGGAGTTCCTTGACCCCGGCAAGGTCGTGACCCAGTTCCGGACCCCGACCAATTCACTCGGCCAGATGGGCGGTGAGGTCGTCGGAAAACTCATCGCGGCCGCGGCCGACGTCGCCATCATCATCGACTCGGACGGGATCGTTCAGGACGTTGCGTCGCACAATGACGAACTGGCCGACCTTGGCCGTTCGCGCTGGGTCGGCCGACTCTGGATAGACACCGTGACCGTCGAGAGCCGGGCCAAGGTCGAGGCGATGCTGACCGGCGCTGGCGGTGAGACGCCTCGCGCCCGGCAGCTCAACCATCCGGTCGCGGGTGGCGCCGACATCCCGGTCCTCTATTCCGCGGTTCCCGTTGGCGAGGGCGGCCGCATCGTCGCCGTGGGCCGGGACCTGCGTCCCGTAGCGCTCCTCCAGCAGCGGCTCGTCGAGGCGCAGCAATCGATGGAGCGCGAGTATTCGCGGCTCCGGCACGCCGAGACGCGCTATCGGCTGCTGTTCCATCTCGCATCCGAGCCGGTGATCATCGTCGATGCCGCGACCCTGAATGTGATCGACGCAAACCCCGCCACCGCCGATCTGATTGGGGGCAATGCGCAACGGATCGTCGGCAAGCCCCTGACCGACCTCTTCGGGTCGAAAAGCCAGGAAGACGTCCGCTCTCTCCTGGCGATGGTCAAGGCCGCCGGGCGTGACCAGGACGTCCAGGCGCTCCTGGCCGGCAGCGAGCGCGAGCTGCGTGTCACGGCCTCGCTCTTCCGCCAGGACAGGTCCTCGCATTTCCTGGTGCGTCTTGGCACGGTCCAGGTGGGATCCGGCGCGATCATCGTGCCGCGCACAAAGTCGCGGCTCCTGAACGTCGTCGAGAACCTCCCTGACGGGTTCGTCGTCGCTGGGCTCGACCGCCGCATCCTGACCGTGAACCGCGCGTTCCTCGACATGACGCAGCTCGCGTCGGAGGAGCTCGCGCGGGGCGAACCGCTCGACCGATGGCTCGGCCGCTCGGCGATCGATTTCAATGTGCTCGTCGCGTCGCTGCGCGAGCACGAATCAGTTCAGCGCTTCATGACGGTCGTGCGTGGTGAATTCGGCTCCACCGAAGACGTGGAGGTGTCCGCCGTGTCGGTCGCCACCGGCGACCAGCCCTGTTTCGGCTTCACGATCCGGCATGCCGGACGGCGGCAGGCGCTCGATGTAGTCCGGGCGGGCGAGGTTCAGCAATCGGTGTCCCACCTGACCGAGCTTGTCGGCCGGGTGTCGCTGAAGGATCTGGTGCGCGAGACGACGGACGTCGTCGAACGCCTCTGCATCGAGGCGGCGCTCGAACTCACGGGCGATAACCGCGCCTCCGCGGCCGAGATGCTGGGTCTGAGCCGCCAGAGCCTCTACGCGAAGCTCCGCCGCTACGGACTCGGCGACCTCAACGGTGACGACGAGGACTGATCGGCCACGGCGCGCGGGGGCGGCTCGGCCAAGAACGCGCGGTAATGCGCGAGCACCTCGTCCCGCCGCTCGAAATGCGGCAGAGCGCCGGTCTCCAGGGACACCCGCCGCCAGTTCGCCCGCGCCGCGGTCCAGTCCGCCTCGGAGAAGTCCTGGAAGTCGCCCTTTGTCCCGTGCATCAGCAGCACGGGCGGCGTGAGCTGCTCATAGACCGTCCGGATGTCGGAGGAAAACAGCCGGCCCGACACGAAAGCGTAGGGCGCGTGCTGGGCGCCGGGCTGATGCGTCGTCAGGTAGTCGTAGGCCAGCAAGCCCACGTCGATCTGCTTCGAGCCGAACGTCTTCTCAAGGAAGAATCGGATGCTCGGCCGGGTGACGAGAAGGCTGTAGAGCCCGCGGCTCCATACCGGGACGGTGAGCGTGGCGTGCAGGCCGGGAACCTCGCGGTCCCGCGCCCCCGGCCCACGCTGCGCATTCGAGCCCTTCTGGAACCCGGTCGGGGTTATCAGGGCGACCGTCCGGAAGGCCTCGGGCCGCTCGCGCGCGACCCGACCCAGGAACTCTCCCGAGAGGGACACGGCCAGGGCATCGATCGCGCCCAGACCGGATTCGGCCGCGATCTCGTCCAGCATGTCGTGAATGGCATCGGCATAGAGCGCGACCCGGTAGGGACGCTCCGACCGGTCGGAATAGCCGAAGCCCGGCAGATCGACAGCATAGACGCGGCGATCCGCCTTCAAGGCCTCGAAAAGCGGTCTGACTTCGTATGCGGAGGCTGCCGCGTTGATGCTGTGGATTAGGAGGAGGGGCTTTCCCGACCCCGCCACGTAGTAGCTGAGCGGGCCAGCACGGCGCGTGATGACCCGGCGTTCTCCATCCACGGCCGGCGGTAGCGGGAGTTCCTGAGGCGTACCGTACCGCCCGTAGGTGATCGCACCCGCGATGGCAGTAGCGGAGACGCCCGCGGCGATCCCCAACCACCTCGACACTGAACTCGCCATCCGCGACCTCCGAACCCGGAGCCGTATATGGGCTCGACACCCCGGCAGCCAATCGGACGTGAGTGTCAATTGATGTTGACACTCCTAAACGTCAATCTTAGCTTCCGGTCATGCAGCTCGTGTTCTCCTCTGATCGGCCGCGTCCCGATCCTGCTGTCATCCTGGAGCTTCTGAAGCCGATCACGTGGTTCGCCCCGATGTGGGCGTTCCTGTGCGGTGTCGTCTCCTCGGGGCAGTCGCTCGGATCCCATTGGCTGCTCGTGATCGGCGGCATCGTGCTCTGCGGACCCTGCGTCTGCGCGACCAGCCAAGCGGCGAACGACTGGTTCGATCGTCATGTCGATGCGCTGAACGAGCCCGATCGGCCTATCCCGTCCGGCCGCATGCCCGGCCGTTGGGGCTTCTACATCGCGCTTGCCTGGACGGCGCTTTCGCTCGCCGTCGCGGCGCTGCTCGGCCTGTGGGCCTTCGTCGGGACGCTCATCGGATTGGCGCTCGCCTGGGCCTACAGCGCGCCGCCGTTCCGGCTGAAGGAGAACGGCTGGTGGGGAAACGCCGCCGTGGGCTTCTGCTACGAGGGCCTGCCCTGGTTCACGGGCGCGGCCGTCATGAGCGCCGCCCTGCCTGACGGACATGTCCTCGCGACCCTCGCTCTGTACAGCGTCGGCGCCCACGGAATCATGACGCTGAACGACTTCAAGTCGATCGACGGCGACCGTCGCATGGGGATCCGGTCCCTGCCGGCGATGCTCGGCACCGACGCTGCCGCCCGGCTGGCGTGCTGGGTGATGGCCGTGCCGCAGATCGTCGTCGCGGGCCTCCTCTTCGCCTGGCATGCACCATGGCATGGCGGCGCCGTCCTGGCGCTGCTCGCCGTCCAGGGCGTCCTCATGGCGAGGCTCCTGGCTGCGCCGCGGGAGCGCGCACCCTGGTACAACGCCACCGGCACGACGCTATACGTGCTCGGCATGCTGGTCGCGGCGTTCGCTCTCCGGCCGACAGGCCTCATGCCATGAAGGCCGTCGCGCCGCTTGGATGGCTCGGCATCGTCCGGCTCGGCCTTGTCCAGGCCGCGCTCGGCGGCACCGTCGTCATGGCGACTTCGACCCTGAACCGCGTGATGGTCGTCGAGGCGACGCTGCCCGCGATCGTGCCGGGGCTGCTGGTTGGGCTGCACTACGCCGTCCAGATCATGCGCCCGCGTCTCGGCTACGGCTCCGACCTCGGTGGTCGGCGTACGCCCTGGATCATCGGCGGCATGGCGGTCCTCGCCTGCGGGACGACATTCGCCGCCGCTGCCACGGCCGTCATGGCGAACCACCCGGTCGCCGGCATCGCGGCCGCGATCGTGGCTTTCGTCCTGATCGGCCTGGGCGTCGGGGCAGCCGGTACCTCGCTTCTGGTGCTCCTCGCCTCGGCGGTCGACGATCGCCGGCGCCCCGCTGCCGCGACGATCGTCTGGATCACCATGATCGCCGGCTTCGTCGTGACGACCGCGACTGCTGGCCATCTGCTCGATCCGTACTCACCGATGCGTCTGGTCCAGGTCACGGGCGGCGTCTGCGCAACGGCGTTTCTCCTTGCCCTCCTGGCGGTGTCCGGCATCGAGGCCCGCGCATCCCGGCCCGCGCTCCCGGCCGCGCGCGAAACGGCCGTGCCGTTCCGCCAGGCTCTCGGTGAGGTCTGGTCCGAGCCGCAGGCCCGTCGCTTCGCGATCTTCGTCTTCGTATCGATGCTGGCCTATTCCTCCCAGGATCTCGTGCTCGAGCCGTTTGCCGGCGCCGTCTTCGCCATGGCGCCCGGCGCGACGACGAAGCTCTCAGGCATCCAGCATGCAGGCCTCCTCGTCGGCATGATCCTGGTCGCTCTCGCCGGCACGGCGTTTTCCGGGCGGACGCTTGGAGCGCTCCGGACCTGGACCGTGGGCGGATGTGTCGTTTCCGCGCTCGCGGGTCTGGCTCTCGCCGCGGCGGCGGTAACCGGCCCGGGCTGGCCGCTTGTCGCGACCGTGTTCGCGAGCGGCGTCGCCAACGGCGCCTTCGCGATCGCAGCCATTGCGGCCATGATGCAACTCGTCGGCTCGGGCCGCGGATCCCGCGAAGGCGTGCGGATGGGGCTGTGGGGCGGCGCGCAGGCGATCGCATTCGGTCTCGGCGGCCTGACCGGTGCTGCGCTCAGCGACCTCGGACGCCTCGTCTTCGGCTCGCTCGACCTGGCCTACGGGACGGTCTTCCTCGTCCAGGCGATCCTGTTCCTATGGGCCGCCACGCTCGCGATCGGCGTGTTCCGGCCCACGAAACAGGGACGGGTCGCCACCTCCCGCGTGACGGAACCCGCGGGCATCTTCGGAGGAGCCAGCGCATGACCGCTCTCGAGACCTTCGACGTCGTCGTCATTGGCGGAGGCCCGGCGGGCGCGACCGCCGCGACCGATCTCGCAGCTCGGGGCTTGAGCGTGCTCCTCCTCGACCGCGCCGGCCGAATAAAGCCTTGCGGCGGCGCGATCCCGCCCCGGCTCATCCGCGATTTCGCCGTCCCGGACGCCATGCTGGTCGCGCGGGCCACCGGAGCCCGCATGCACGCGCCATCCGAGCGAAGCGTCGACATGCCGATCGAGGGCGGCTTCGTCGGCATGGTCGATCGCGAACATTTCGACGAGTGGCTGCGCGAGCGAGCCGAGGAAGCCGGCGCCGTCCGACGTGCGGGGACCTTCGCGCGGATCGACCGCGGTGCGGACGGGGTCGCGGTGGTGCGTTACGAGGACAAAGCCGGACGGGTGGAAGCTGCCGTTCGGGCCCGGAGCGTCATCGGGGCCGACGGCGCCTTGTCGGCCGTCGGCCGCCAGGAGGTTCCCGGCGCGGACAGAGTCCGGCACGTCTTCGCGTATCACGAGATCGTCCGGACGCCGCAGACCGCCGAGGCAGCGTCGGCGCCATGCGACATCTATTACCAGGGCAAGCTGTCGCCGGACTTCTACGCCTGGATTTTTCCGCACGGGGAGACGACCAGCATCGGGACGGGATCCGCCCGCAAGGGCTTTTCGCTCCGCGGCGCCGTCAAGGCCCTCCGGGACCGGACAAGCTTCGGGGATGTCGAGACGGTGCGACGCGAGGGTGCGCCGATCCCGTTGAAGCCGCTGCGGCGCTGGGACAACGGGCGCGACCTCGTGCTTGCCGGAGACGCGGCGGGTGCGGTCGCGCCGGCGTCGGGAGAGGGCATCTACTACGCCATGCTGACGGGGCGGCTCGCGGGCGAGGCCGTGCAGAAATTCCTGCAGACCGGGGATGCCCGCGCTCTCCGCACGGCGCGACGCAGCTTCATGAAGGAGCACGGTCGCGTCTTCTGGGTGCTCGGGATGATGCAGTGGGTCTGGTACCGCAGCGACGCCATGCGCGAGCGCTTCGTCAGCATCTGCCGCGACCCGGACGTCCAGAAGCTCACCTGGGAATCCTACATGAACAAGAAGCTCGTGCGGACGAAGCCGATCGCGCATGTCCGCATCTTCTTCAAGGATCTCGCTCACCTGTTTCGCATCGCGACCCCGTGATGGCGCGCGGCGGAACCTGTTTGTAACCGTTCCATTGTTGAGAGAACCGGCCCTGCCTTGTGTGCAGAGGACCTGGAGGAGATCGCACATGCGGAGTTTCGTCGTCGGTTTCGTGCTCGTGCTGTCCGGCACCGGCATCGCCCAGGCGCAGGACGTGGCTGCGGGTGAGAAGGTCTACTCCCAGTGCCGCGCCTGTCACCAGATCGGGCCGACGGCGAAGAATGCGGTCGGGCCCATCCATAACGGGTTGTTCGGCCGAAAAGCAGGTACACTTCCCGGCTACAACTACTCCGCCGCCAACAAGAATTCAGGCCTGACCTGGGACGAGGCGACGT
>CAXUKK010000110.1:0-450 GCA_964251455.1 uncultured Enterovirga sp. | reverse complement strand
AAATGGTTTATCCGGGCCTGAAGAACGAGCAGCAGATCACCGATCTGATCGCTTTCATGAAGCAATACGACGAGGCCGGAAACAAGAAGGCCAACTGACCGCGGCTGCTACCGGCCGACGTCGAAGTAGCTTCCAGGCCGGCGTCCGGCTCAGCGATGCGATCTTAGAGTCGGAGAGGACGGATTGGCCGCGCCTCCGATTCCGGCCCGCCACAGCTCTCTCTTGTCCGCCGTGCCATGAATGCCGCGCTCGGGACGTCAGAAGCTGGTGACGTGAGCTTGGACGCCGAATGGGCCTCGTCAGGGCCCGGTTGCATTCCTCAAACACGGGCTGGCCATCTGACGCATGAATGACGCCGGGCGGCGCTGGGGGTGTCGATACGAGAACACGCCGAGGATCGGGCGTTCGACGCGGTTTCCTCATACCAGGCAGCGGCTTGATGACGTCCGG
>CAXUKK010000109.1:0-8322 GCA_964251455.1 uncultured Enterovirga sp. | reverse complement strand
CGCGAGATCGCCCGTGGGCTGCACCAGCCCGCGAGCTCCGGCCATGGCGCCGGGAACGAGTTCCAGGCCGAGAAAGCGCTCGCGCTCGACGGGTCCGGGCATCCACAATCCCTCGACGGCCTCGGTCGAGAAGCCGAAGCGGGCGTAGTACGGCGCATCCCCGACGAGCAGCACGGCGGGATGGCCGAGGTCAGCCGCACGGCCGAGCGCATGGCGCATCAGCTTGGCCCCGATGCCGAGCCCCTGCAGCGCCGGGTCGACCGCGATTGGCCCGAGCAACAGCGCCGGGCGGCCCGGGCCTGCCGTGACGTTCCACAGGCGCACGGTCGCGACGATCTCGCCGTCACGCTCGACGACGAAGGCGAGGTCGGACGCCGGGCTCCGGTCTTCACGCAACCGTTCGCACGTCTTGGCGAAGCGCTCGTCGCCGAAGCAGCTTTCCAGCAGCGCCTCGCGGGCCGCGATGTCGTTCGGGGTCTCGATGCGGATGTCGAACACGGCCGTGCCCTCCCCGGGCGGAAGTCGGGAGTGAACAGCCCTCGCACCTGCCGAGAGGCAGGCCGTCCGGGAATTGGAGGCGGTCGTAGGTGTCATGGCCGGGCTTGTCCCGGCCACCTCGATCAGTTCAGGCGAGCCATTCCGATCGGGGTCCCCGGGTCAAGCCCGGGGATGACAGCGGCGCGGGGCCGTTCAGATCACGTGCGTCTCGAGCGGCGGCAGGCCGTTGAACGCGACCGACGAATAGGTCGACGTATAGGCGCCCGTACCTTCGATCAGCACGAGGTCGCCGATCTCGAGCGAGACGGGGAGCCAGTATGGCGCCTTCTCGTACATCACGTCCGCCGAGTCGCAGGTCGGACCGGCGAGCACGCAAGGAGCCTTGCGGTCCTCTTCGTGCTCGGTGCGGATCTTGTACCGGATCGACTCGTCCATCGTCTCGGCGAGGCCGCCGAACTTGCCGATGTCGAGATAGACCCAGCGCACCTCGTCCTCGTCGCGGCTCTTCTTGGAGACGAGCACGACTTCGGACTCGATGATGCCCGCATTGCCGACCATGCCGCGGCCCGGCTCGATGATCGTCTCGGGAAGGCGGTTGCCGAAGTGCTTCGAGAGCGCCTGGAAGATCGAGTTGCCATAGGCTTCGACCGCCGGGACGTCCTTCAGGTACTTCGTCGGGAAACCGCCGCCGAGGTTGACCATCGCCAGATGGATGCCGCGCTCCTGGCACTCGCGGAAGATCCAGGACGCGGACGCGAGCGCGCCGTCCCAGGCTTCCGTGTTGCCCTGCTGGGAACCGACATGGAAGGACACGCCGTAGGCTTCGAGCCCGAGCCGATGCCCGTGCTCGAGCACGCCGACCGCCATCTCCGGCTCGCAGCCGAACTTGCGCGACAGCGGCCATTCGGCGCCGGCTCCGTCGCACAGGATGCGGCAGAACACGCGCACGTCCTCGGCCCCGGTCGCGTCCTTCGCACGGGCGATCTTCTCGACCTCGGCTTCGCAATCCACCGCGAACAGCCGAACGCCGAGTTCGAGGGCGCGCACGATGTCGCGCTCCTTCTTGATCGTGTTGCCGAAGGAGATGCGCTCGGGCGTCGCGCCGGCCTCGAGGGCCATGCGGATTTCCGCCACGGACGCCGTGTCGAAGCACGAGCCGAGTTCCGCCAGCAGCGCGAGCAGCTTCGGCTCCGGATTCGCCTTCACGGCGTAGAAGACGCGGGTGTCCGGCAGGGCGCGCGCGAACTTCCCGTAGTTCTCGCGCACGACCTCGAGGTCGACCACGAGGCACGGGCCGTCAGCGGCGCCGGATCGGCGTCGGTCATGCAAGAAGTCACGGATGCGCTCGGTCATGGCGCTCTCCCCAGAAGGTTCAACGTGCCGGAAAGGCCGGCCCCGGTGAAAAGTCAGGCAACAGAGAAGGCTCTGCCGCCCGGCGTCATTGGGTGCGCGAACGCTGCATCGTTCCGTGCGATGGAAACACGGAAACGAGTCAACGCATCGTCACCCGACGATGCTGCCTTCGTTTGGATAGGGAGACCCTGTCCGCACGCCCGGCAAAGAGAAACAAGCCTCTTCGGTGCCGGCCTTTGGAGGGCCGACGAGACCAAAAAAGCCCGTCCGTCGTTGCTTCAAGCTGCGTCCCCCGTGGAGTGCGGGGTTCGCCGGTTTTCCCTCCGGCTGCCGGTTGTTGTCGGGGTTCGGTGTTTCCACCGGGATCGCCGCCTTAGGGGTCCAACCCGTCCGGCATCAATCCTAAAACCCCTGGCGGCTGTCCGGCCTCTTGTCCGGATGCCCACCAACCGACACGCTGCCACAGGCACGTGCGAAATTGGGCAAAGCGGAGATAGGGTCATTCGGCCCTGGGCACAAGACCCTATCTCGGCCGTGGCCGAGACATTTTGGCCCGGTCGGTCGTCAAGCGGACAAGACGAGGATCCCGGCCTCGCCATCGCCTGCCCCGAAGGCGAGCCTTGCGCCCTTCTTGTCCCAGGCGAGCGCCGTGATCGGGCTGTTCTCGGCCGGGCGGCGCGCCAGCAATTCTGCGCCGTCGTCGAACCGCACGAGGAGCACGCAGCCGTCCTCGTAGCCGATCGCCAGCACGTTGACGTTCGGGTGGAACGCGACCTTCACCACCCGGGCGTGCCGAAGGCCGCATTCGCGCGGCGCCTTGCCGGTCGGCCCTTCCTTGGAGCCGAACGGCCAGACGATCGCAGCATCCGCGCCCGAGGTCGCGAGCCAGGCGCCGCCGAACGACCAGGAGAAGGAGCGGGGCTTCCCGGCATAGCCGGTCATGCGCATGTGGCCGCGCTCGGGCTGCAGGCGCCAGCCATGCATCGCGTTCTCCTGCATGGAGCTCACGACGAAGCGCGCGTCGGGCGACCAGGTCACGTCAAGATGCGAGCCCTTCCAGGTGAGGGGCTCGGGCGCGGTGTCGAGGTTGGGGAACCAGAGCGTCGCACCGCCGTAATGGGCGATTGCCAGCCGGTATCCCTTGGGTGCGAAGGCGAGGCCGCGGGCCGTCGAGGGCGCGTCCCAGGTCTTCGCCCTGCCCTTCTCGTCCACGGCCGTGACCTTGCGGCCGGTCGCGAACGCGACCCCGCCTGACGAGTGCAGCGCCAGCGCGTCGATCCAGCCGGCGCTGGTGGCGAGTTCCTTCGACGCTCCATCGCGGGCCACCGCGACCACGCGGCCGTCATCGCCCCCGGTCACGATCCGCGTGTCGTCCCCGGCCGCCACGAGGATCGCGCCGTCCGGATGCGCGGAGACATGGCGCGGCCCCGCCTCGCCGTCCGCCAGAAGCACGGCCCCGTCCGTCAGCGCGAAGGCTGCCGTCTGGCCGAGCCAGGCGATCCCCGCCACCTCGGAACCGGCCGCAATCGGCAGCACCTGGTCCGTGAGGGAGGTCATGGTCGCGGACATGGTGTTCCTGAAACGTGTCATGGCCGGGCTTGTCCCGGGCCGACCGACCCGAGGCGCTTTCCGGCTAAGCAATCGTCGTCACCGGGACAAGCCCGGTAACGACACCGTCGCGATTACGCTGCGCAGGCCATGAAGCCGTCGCGGATCGCGTTCTGGTTGAGGTCGCGGCCGATGAAGACGACGCGGCTCTCGCGCGCCTCGTCCGGGCGCCATTCCCGCGAGAGATCGCCATCCAGGATCATGTGCACGCCCTGGAAGACGAAGCGCTTCGGCTCCTTCGGGAACGCCACGATGCCCTTGCAGCGCAGGATGTTCGGGCCCTCGCGCTGCGTCAGCTCGGAGATCCAGGGCATGAACTTGTCCGGGTTCACCTCGCCCGCCCGGAACGAGAAGGAATCGATCTCGTCGTCGTGGTGATGATGATGCCCTTCTTCCAGGAATTCGGGCTCCACCTCCATGATCCGGTCGAGATCGAATGCCTTGCGGTCCAGCACCTCCGCGATCGGGATGTCGCAGTTCACGGTCCGGTGGATGCGGGCCGACGGGTTGATCCCCCGGACCAGCGCCTCGACGCGCTCGAGCCCGGCCTCGTCGACGAGGTCCGCCTTGTTCAAGAGGATCACGTCCGCGAAGGCGATCTGGTTCTTGGCCTCGGGGGCGTCCTTGAGCCGGTCCGACAGCCACTTGGCGTCCGCGACCGTGACGACGGCGTCGAGCCGGGCACGCTGCGACACATCCTCGTCGACGAAGAACGTCTGCGCGACGGGTGCCGGATCGGCGAGACCGGTGGTCTCGACGATGATCGCGTCGAACTTGCCCTTCCGCTTCATCAGGCCCTCGATGATGCGGATGAGGTCGCCCCGCACGGTGCAGCAGATGCAGCCGTTGTTCATCTCGAACACCTCCTCGTCCGCGCCGACGACGAGATCGTTGTCGATGCCGATCTCGCCGAACTCGTTGACGATGACGGCGTATTTCTTCCCGTGCTGTTCGGTCAGGATGCGGTTTAGGAGGGTCGTCTTCCCGGCCCCGAGATAGCCGGTGAGCACGGTGACGGGGATCTTCTCGGCCATGGGGAAACTCCGAACTCGGGGCAGCGCGGCGGCTCTGGCGCGCCCGCGCGAGCGTCTGACCCTATATCGGGGATGGGCCGCGAGTTAAAAGGGCGCTTGCCGTGACGCTCACGCCGATGACAGCCGGGGTCAGCCTTGCGAAACCGATGCCGGGCTTCGCCGGCATCGGCGGTCTGGATACCTAGAGCGGGCGTTTTATCCAGCGGGCGACGAGGCCGAGGATTCCCTCGCGGAAGAGCAGCACGCAGAGCACGAAGATGATGCCCTGCACGATCGTGACCCAGGCGCCGAGCGTCGCGAGGTAGTTCTCCATCGCGATGATGACGACGGCGCCGATGATCGGCCCGAACACCGTGCCCATGCCGCCGACCAGCGTCATCAGCACCACCTCGCCCGACATCGACCAGTGCACGTCCGTCAGCGAGGCGAGTTGGAACACGATCGCCTTCACGGCGCCAGCCAGGCCGGCAAGCGTCGTCGAGAGCACGAAGATGGCGAGCTTGTACTGGTTCGCCCGGTAGCCGAGCGAGATAGCGCGGGGCTCGTTGTCCCGGATCGCCTTCAGCACCTGGCCGAAGGGGGAGTGGATGATGCGGTAGATGAGGCCGAGCCCGAACAGGAACACGGCCGCGACCACGAAATACAGCGTGCGATCGTCGGCGAGGTTGATGATCCCGAAGAGCTTGCCGCGCGGGACCGCCTGGATGCCGTCCTCGCCGCCCGTGAACTTCGCCTGCACGCAGAAGAAGAACACCATCTGCGCGAGTGCGAGCGTGATCATCGAGAAGTAGATGCCCTGCCGACGTATCGCGACCGCGCCGAACACGAGGCCCAGCAGCGCCGCCGAAAGGGTACCCGTGAGAATCGCGAGTTCAGGCGTGAAGCCCCAGATCTTGGCGGAATATGCCGACAGGTAGCTCGCCATGCCGAAATAGGCGGCGTGCCCGAAGGAGAGGAGGCCGCCGTAGCCGAGCAGAAGGTTGAAGGCCAACGCGAAGAGCGCGAAGCACAGGACCTTCATCAGGAAGACGGGATAAAGGACGAACGGCGCGACGAGCACCACGATCGCAATCCCGATGAACACCTTCAGGTGGAACGAGGCCGAGCCGTGCGGCTCGTGCAGCACGGTTGGAGCACCGGTCGTGGCGGTCGGGATTGCTGCCCCGGCGGTCGTGGCGTTGGCCATCAGGCGGCCCTCCCGAATAGGCCGGCCGGCTTCACGAGCAGGACCAGCACCATGACGACGAAGATGACGGTGGACGAGGCCTCCGGGTAGAAGACCTTGGTCAGGCCCTCGACCAGGCCGAGCGCGAAGCCCGTGATGATCGAGCCCAGGATGGAGCCCATCCCGCCGATCACGACGACCGCGAACACCACGATGATGAGGTCGGCGCCCATATTCGGGTTCACCGAGTAGATCGGCGCCGCGAGCACGCCCGCGAAGGCGGCAAGCGCCACCCCGAAGCCGTAGGTCAGCGTGATCATCAGGGGCACGTTGATCCCGAAGGCCCCGACAAGCGTCGGGTTCTCGGTCGCGGCCCTAAGATAAGCGCCGAGCTTCGTTTTCTCGATGATGAACCAGGTCGCCATGCAGACGATGAGCGAGGCCACGATCACCCAGCCCCGGTAATTCGGCATGAACATGATGGGCGCGTCGAAGATGCGGATCTGCTGCCCGCCCGAGAGCTGGGACGGGATGCCGTAGGGCAGGCCCGACACGCCGTACTCGTTCCGGAACAGGCCCTGGATGATGAGCGCCAGGCCGAAGGTGAGGAGCAGGCCGTAGAGATGGTCGACATGGACGGTCGCCGTCTGGCTCGGCCGTTTCCAGGCATAGGCCGAGGCGGCCGCGACGCCGATCGCGATCGCGCCCGCGAAGGCCGCGGTCGGCCCGACGCGGAAACCGTAGAAGAGCAGCAGGAAACCGAGCGCGCAGGCGCCGATCAGCACGAAGCTCTGGCGCTGGTTCGTGAAGCTCAGCGGCGCGATGAAGTTGCGCTCGATCAGGACGCCCACGAACCCGACCGCGAGCGGGGCCAGCAGGAGCGCCCACCAATAGCCGATGCCGGCATAGTTCAGCAGCATCCAGGCCACGAAGGCGCCCATCATGTAGAGCGCGCCGTGCGTGAAGTTGATGATGTTCAGGAGCCCGAAGATGACCGCGAGGCCGAGGCTCAGGATCGCGTAGAACGACCCGTTGATCAGGCCGAGGAGAAGCTGTCCGAACAGGGCGGCGCTCGGGACGCCGAAAATGGTGATCATGCAACGGTTCTCGGGCCGGTAACGCGTCCTCTCCATTGAGGGGAGGAGAAGCCGCTTTGCGTCAAGGCCGCCCCGCCGTTTTGCGGCAGAGCAACCATCCTGTCAGCCCTCGCCCGCTTCAGGCGAGGGCCGTGTCGGCTCAGCTCTTGCCGACGAGCGGGCAATTGCCCTCGTTCATCGGCCGGAACGCCTCGGCGGCCGGGATGGTCGCGACCGACTTGTAGAGGTCCCACTCGCCCTTCGATTCCTCGGGCTTCTTCACCTCGAAGAGGTACATCGGGTGGATCGCCCGGCCATCGGCCCGGACCGAGCCCTTGCCGAAGAGCGGATCGTCGATCGGCGTCTCCTTCATCTTGGCCATGACGTTGGCGGTGTCCTTGGACTTCGTCGCCTCGACCGCCTTCAGGTAGTGGATGATGCTGGAATAGACGCCGGCCTGGGCGCTCGTCGGCATCTTGCCGCCGAACTTCGCCGCGAAGCGCTTGGAGAAGTCGCGGGTGCCGTCGTTCTGGTCCCAGTAGAAGGCTTCCGTGAGCACGAGGCCCTGCGCCGCCTTCAGACCGAGCGCCTTCACGTCGGACGAGAAGATGAGGAGGCCGGCGAGGTTCTGCCCGCCCTGCGTGATGCCGAACTCGGAAGCCTGCTTGATTGCGTTGATCGTGTCGGCGCCGGCATTCGCGAGCGCGAGCACCTTGGCCTGCGAGCCCTGCGCCTGGAGCAGGAAGGACGAGAAATCCGCCGCCGAGAGCGGATGCTTAACGGCGCCGAGCACCTTGCCGCCCGCCTTCTTCACGGCATTCGTCGTATCCCGCTCGAGCGCGGCCCCGAAGGCGTAGTCGGCCGTCAGGAAGTACCAGCTGTCGCCGCCCTTCCTGGTCGTCGCCGTGCCGGTGCCGTTCGCCAGCGCCCAGGTGTCGTAGGTCCAGTGGACGTTGTTCGCCGTGCACTTCTCGCCGGTCAGGTCGGACGTGCCGCCGCCCGAGATCATGAAGATCTTGTTCTTCTCGCGGGTCACCTCGGACACGGCGAGCGCGACGGACGAGGTCGTCACGTCGAGGATCATGTCGACGCCGTCCTGATCGTACCACTTGCGGGCGATGGACGAGCCGTTATCCGGCTTGTTCTGGTGGTCGGCGGAGACGATCTCGGCCTTGATGCCCTTGTCGGCAGCCTTGAAGTCCTCGACCGCCATCTGGGCAGCGACGACCGAGCCCGGCCCGGAGATGTCGGCGTAGAGCCCCGACATGTCGTTCAGGACGCCGAGCTTCACCGAAACCTGCGCCTCGGCCGCGCCCGCGCAGGACACGGCCAGGACGGCCGCAAGCGCTGTACCCAGTTTTCTCATCGTGACGTCACCTTTTCAGTCTCACCAGACGGTTTCGCGAAGGTCCCGTCCCCGGACCTTCGCGAGCTATGATCAAGCCCGCTCAGCTCTTCTTCACGAGCGGGCAATTGCCTTGGTCCAGAGGGCGCCAGACCTGGTCGGCCGGAACCTTGGACAGGATCCTCGCCACGTCCCAGTCGCCCTTCGACTCCTCCGGCTTTTTCACCTCGAGCAGGAAGGCGT
>CAXUKK010000108.1:0-8324 GCA_964251455.1 uncultured Enterovirga sp. | reverse complement strand
TTGCAAGCGGACGCGCCGCGACAAGCGCCGATATCGTAACGCCAAGTTATTTGCCCGATCTCGCCCATGTTGTCCTCGATCTCCTGGTCGATGGGGAGCGAGGCGTGAGGCATGTCGCGAATTCCGGCCCGGCAAGCTGGCTCGAGATCGGGAACGGCCTGGCAATGCGGGCAGGTGTCGCTTCGCCGCGAGCGGGTTCGAAAAGGGCGGGCCGCAATCTCGCACTTGCAACCTAGGCCGGATCGCTGATGCCCTCCCTTGAAAGCGCACTCGACCGCTTCGTCCGAGATTGCGAGCCTGATTGGCGTGCCCAGGACGGCTTGTTGCAGATCGCAGCCGAGTAGTGAGCGATCCCGGAACCCCCCTCGCCGCGGGGGAGTTCACCCGCGACACACGCTTACCAGGGTTTGAACATGGCCAAGATAGTGGCAGATCAACGTGCACGGCAGGGTGGGAGAGGTCGGCCCGTCCTCGTAGTGCTCGCCGTGAGCGGCGTACTGCTTGCCATCGTGATGGTCGGCCTCATGACCTGGATCGGAAGAACCTCGCCGACCAGCCCGCAGCAGACAACCGCCGAGCAGACCAACAATCGGCCGAGCTCCGCGGATACGTCTCGCGTTCCCGCCGAGAACCCAGCCTACCCCTCGCCAGCCGCTCCGCCAGCAGGTACGACGGGCAGCACCTCCACTCGTTAGTGCGACGTGCGGGAGGCCCATTCCCACCCTTGAGTGGGTCTCCGACAGACTGGTAAGGCGATTTCAACTCTGCTTCGCTGGTTCGCTCTCGCGTTCACGCTCGCGGCGGTCGCTCCGGCCGCGGCTCAGGTCGTGCCGAGCCCGCCGCCCGCCGCGTCGGCGCCGCTCGCCGGTCAGGACACTTCCGCGGATTCCGTCGGATCGCCGCTGGAACGCGTGCGTGCCAGTCTGGACGCCGCCCGCGCAGAGCTGGCCCAGGATCAGGCCGCGCTGCGGCGGCGGAACCTATCGGCGGCCGAGCTCCAGGACCTCAGGACGAGGATCGATCCTGTCACGGAGCGGCTGCGCGAGATCGTCGCCAACATCGCGCCCCGCCTGGACGGAGCGAAAGGCCTGCTTGACCAGCTTGGCCCCAAACCCAAGGACGGCGCGGCCGAAGGTGCGGACGTGGCGCGCGACCGCACCGAGCGCGAGGCGGCGGTCGCTCGGCTGGACGATACCCAGCGGGTAGCGCGCGCGCTGCTCGGCGAGGCCGAGCTTGTCACCACGCAGATCAGCGATCGCCGTCGCAGCGCTTTCGCGAACGCACTGTTCGAACGCAGCTACAGCCTTGTCAGTCCCGACCTCTGGGTGTCGGCCGGCGCTTCGCTTCCCCGCGATCTGCGGGCCCTCCGCATCGTCGTGGAGGACGCGGCGTCACGATTCGAAGGACGCTCCTCGCCCGCAACACTGACGCTGCTCGGGCTCGCGATCGGTGCCGCGGTCGCCTTTCATATCGCACGGCGGCACCTCGCGCCCCGTCTCGTGCGGCGCAGCCAGACTACCGGGGAGGTCAACCTCCGCCGCAAAGCTAGGGCGGCGCTCGGCGTGCTCCTGCTCGAGGCCGGACCTGCGGCCGCGGGCAGCTTCGTCGTCTACCAGCTTCTTGTGCTAGCCGACCTCTTTCCGGGGCGGCTGTACCCAGTGCTGGCAGCTGCGCTCGGCGGGCTCGCCTTCGTGGCCTTCTTGCGCGGCGCAACCAGCGCCATCCTGGCGCCCGACCGCCCCGCATGGCGGCTCGCCTCGATGTCGGATGGGCCCGCGAACTGGACCGCCAGTCTCACCGTCGCATTGGGTGCGACGGTTGCGACCGGCAAGGTCCTCGACGCCCTCAACCAGGCGATCGCAGCGGGCCTGCCGCTCACGATCGCAACCCGGGCCGTGGTGGTCCTGGTCGCAGTGGGCACACTGGCCGAACTCCTGCGCCGCTTCGCGGCCAAGGTGGACACGGACGATTCGTGTCTCGGACCCTACATCCCGACCGAGCCGGCCCTTGCCGGCCCTGCCCGCCTTCTCGGCTGGGCGATCGTCGCGGCGGTCGTGGCCGGGCTGCTCGGCGGATACGTCGCCTTCTCGTCCTTCCTCATCGATCAGGTCGCCTGGATCGGGTCGCTGCTGGTGGTCCTCTATGTCGGCGTGACGCTGTCGGACGAGTTCCTCGGAGAAACGCTCCGCAGCCAAAGCCGCGTCTCGACGACCCTGCAGGCCAATCTCGGCCTGCGCCGGCGCGCGCTCGAGCAACTCGGCGTGCTGGGCGCGGGCATCGCGCGGGTCGTCCTCTTTCTGATCGTCGCGCTTCTCGCCCTCGCGCCGTGGGGCGTCGAGTCCGGAGATCTCACGGCGAACCTGCGGGCCGCCTTCTTCGGATTCCAGGTCGGCGACGTCACGATCTCGCTGTCCACAATCTTCTTCTCACTCGTGCTGTTCGGGGGTGTGATCGGCGCAACGCGCATCATCCAGCGCTGGCTTGCCAACACGTTCCTGCCCACGACCGAGCTCGACGCCGGGCTCCGCAACTCGATCCAGACCGCGGCCGGCTATTTCGGCTTCTTCGCCGCGGCCGCGCTCTCTCTCTCGTATCTCGGGCTCGGGCTCGAGAAGATCGCGATCGTGGCGGGGGCGCTCTCGGTCGGGATCGGCTTCGGCCTGCAATCGATCGTCAACAACTTCGTCTCCGGTCTCATCCTCCTGTGGGAGCGCCCGATCCGGGTCGGAGACCTCGTCGTGATCGGGGATGG
Source organism: uncultured Enterovirga sp. (assembly GCA_964251455.1). Taxonomy (GTDB): domain Bacteria; phylum Pseudomonadota; class Alphaproteobacteria; order Rhizobiales; family Beijerinckiaceae; genus Enterovirga. Next base: position 5,572 of record CAXUKK010000108.1, on the reverse strand, counting down.
CGAGGGCTATGTCCGCCGCATCAGCGTCCGTGCGACCGAGATCGAGACCTTCGATCGATCGAGCGTCATCATCCCGAACTCCAATCTGATCTCGGGCGTGGTGAAGAACCGGGTGCGCGGCGACCGGACCGGACGCGTGATCATCTCGATCGGGATCGGCCGGGAGAAGGATCCGACCCGCACGGCCGAGATCCTGGTCTCCGAGGCGAGTCGGCATGGCGATGTCCTGCACGAGCCGCCGCCGCGGGTGCTGTTCAAGACCATCGGCGGCTCGTCCCTCGATCTCGACCTCGTCTGCTACGTGGACGATGTCACCAAGCAGGCGCGGGTCCAGAGCGATCTGAATTTCACGATGTTCAAGAGGTTGATCGACGAGGGGATCATCCCGATGCCCGGCCCCGGCGCGATGAATATAGGCGGCTTGGAAGCGATCCAGGCGGCGCTGCAGCAGATCGCCGATTCGATCGCGGCGGAAAAGCGGAGCGCAGAATCCGCCGGCTTCGATTCCCCAGCGGCATCGAAGGCGGAGGATGACACGGAGAGAGCGCGGCCCGGCGGCCGAACGAGCGCCTGAATTTGGCGGCGCTATAGATCTGCGCGGATCCGATTGGCCACATGCGGCCGGCAGCACATCAGGGCTTGAGCCCTGGCGGCAAAGCCGGCGCCTCGTTCATCAGCGTGATGGTCACCCGTCGGTTCGCCGCGAGGTAGGGATTGTCCGGAAACATCGGCTCGACATCGGCCTTGCCGGCGACGAACGCGAAGCGGTCGTCCGGCACGCCGCTGGAGGCCAGGATCTCGCGCACGATCGTTGCCCGGCCGGCAGAGAGATCCCACGCCGGGCCCTCCGGGCGCTGCCCCGGGCGGGCGACGGATGTATGGCCCGTGATCGAGACGCGATGGTTCAGGCGGCGAAGCGTCGGCCCGATGTGCTCGAGGATGCGGCGGGTACGATCATATGGCTGCGTCGAGCCGGTTCCGAACATCGAGCGGCCATCCTGGTCGATCAGGGAGACGTTCAGCCCGTCAGGGGTGTCCTCCACGATGATGTTCTTGGACAGTTCCGCAACGTCGGGAAGGTCCTGCAACGCCTGGCGCAGCGCGCTTGCAGCCTGGGTGAACCCTGCTCCCGTCATTTCCCGTTCCATCGGGTTGACGTCGAGTTGGCCGGGGCTCGGCCGGTCCGTTGCCTGATCGGGCGAGGCCTTCTGCAGGTTCCGGATGTGGGCTTTCACCGGGATGCCGTCCTGCTCGACGATGCCGGCGAAGCGGCTCTCCTTGATGACGCCGAAGGCGTCACGCATCGAACCGGCGACGAGCTGCAGCTTCTTCTGATCCTGCGTCGAGTACGCGGCGATCATCACGAAGAAGCTCATGAGCAGAGCCATCAGGTCCGCGAAGGTCACGAACCAGCCGTGCCCCCCGTGAGCTCCGCCCTTCTTCCTTCTGGACACCCGTCAACTCCGCTCAGACGGCCTCGGCGAACTCGGCACGGTGGTGCTCCGGCAGGTAGGCGATGAGCATTTCCTTGACGACCGACGGGCTCTTGGAGTCACGAAGGAGCAGGATGCCATCGATGATGAGGGACCGGGAAATGTCCTCCTCCTCCATCTTGATGTGCAGCTTGTCGGCCAGCGGCAGGCAGATCATGTTCGCGATGACCGCGCCATAGAGCGTGGCCAGCAGCGCCGTCGCCATGGCCGGCCCGAGCTTGGAGGGGTCGGACATGTTCGCGAACATCGTCACCATCCCGAGGATGGTGCCGATCATGCCCCATGCGGGCGCGCAGTCGCCGAAGGCGCGATAGACCTTGGATCCCTCATCGAGCCGCATCAGGAAGTTGTCGCGATCCTTTTCCATGGTCTCGCGTATGAAGTCCTTGTCGTATCCATCCACGAGATAACGAACGCCCTGTGCCAGGAAGGGATCGCTGATCGGAACGCTTTCGAGCGCCATCGGCCCGCCCTTGCGAGCCAGCTCGGCGACCCTCGTGAACTCCTCGATGAGGTGGCGCGGATGCATCGTGCGCGATCCGAACGCGACCTTGATGCCCATCGGCAGGCCGTGGGCAATCACCGAGAACGGGAATCGCGTCATCGTCGCGGCGGTAGCGCCTCCGAAGATGACGATCACGGCATGCTTGTCGAAATAGGCGCCGAAGTTGCCGCCGTCGATCATGATCAGACCGACGATGACGCCGACTCCGCCGATGAGCCCAATGCCGGTTGCGAAATCCATATCCCTCTGGCGCCTCGGCATCGTTCGGGCACGGCAGCCCGTGCGCCATCCCGGAAGCTAGGTTCGCATGCTGAATTTAGGGTTAAATCAGAGGCGCGAGCCGTTTTCGGCAGGGTCCGTTCGGCCACGACATGCTTCTGAAACATGAACCGGTTGAAGGAACAGGTCGAAGTCGGTGCAACTGTTTGCTGACGGGTTTCACGCGTCGGTGCTAGACGTGCCGAGTAGAACGAGACGACAGCACGAGATCAGGTCACCGTACATGGGCTCGGCCAAGTCGGGCCGCATGAGGATGCGGAGACCGTCGCCACAGGGATGAGGCATTGCTGACAGACGACTTGGCAAGCCGGACACTCGACCTGTCCGCCGCGTCGGCGAAGCCGGTCCGCGAGATCGCGATCGATCTCGGCTCTGCCGATACGGTCCGGATCCCCGACGCGCACCTGATGTTCCAGGGCGAGTACCGGAAGGTCGGCTTCGATCTCGTGATCGAGGACACGCAGACGCGGGTCGTCATCAACGACTACTTCCGTGCCGGAAAGCGGCCAGCTCTCGAATCGCCGGAGGGCGCGAGGCTGACCGACGACGTGGTCGCGGCGCTTGCCGTCTCCGATCACGGGGAGCGCTACGCCCAGGCGACGCCGCCCGTACAACCGGCGGCCATCGGCCGCGTCGAGACCGTGACGGGCCAGGCGACCGTGATCCGCAACGGCACGCCCGTGGTGCTCAACCAGGGCGACCTCGTGCTCAAGGGCGACGTCGTCCAGACCGACCGCGGCTCGTCGCTCGGCATCACGTTCATCGACGGCTCGACCTTCAGCCTGGGCTCCGGCGCCCGGATGGTGCTGAACGACATGGTCTATCAGGCCGGCGGGAGCCAGAACTCGGCCCTGCTCAACATCGTCCAGGGTTCCGTCACCTTCCTGGCAGGCCAGGTCGCGAAGAGCGGCGACATGCGGGTCGGGACCCCTGTCGCCACCATGGGCATCCGCGGAACGCTCGTGAATGCGGAGATCAACGCGGATAACGGGCAGGTCCGGTTCTCGGTGCTGCGCGAGCCGAACGGCGAGGTCGGGCGCTACGACCTGATCCGCGACGGGCAGGTCGTCGCGACGGTGTCGGCCGTCGACCAGATCACGGTCGTGTCGCCGACCGGGATCGTCACGAGCGAGCCGAAGAGCTTCGATCAGCAACAGGCCGAGCAGCTGCTCGTCCAGCAGGTTTTCCAGATCTTCTCGCTGGGACAGGCGAACCCGCTTCTTCCCGGCACCGGGCCATCGGGTCCGGGACCAGGCGGCGGTGGTGGCGGAGGCGGAGGCGGAGGCGGCAGCTCGAGCGATCCGGGCGGCGCGACGCAGACCCCCGGGGCCGGCCCCCCTCCGGCCGTCATCGCGCCCACGCCGCCCCGGATCGACAATCCCGGCCTCCCGCCGAATGCGACGCCGCCCGTTCAGCCGATCGCCTTCACGGGCGGTACGGTCGGCGTGGCCGAGGGCCCGTTGAACACGATCGTGTCCGTCCGGCTCGCCGGACTCGGCGGCGGGACCGAGATCGCAGTCTCCGGAGGATCGCAGGCGACGATCGTCTCCGGGCAGTACGGCGACTTCGCCATCCGGTCGGATGGGACCTACGTCTATGTCCCGCTCCGGACGGCACCGCTCGCCGAGGGCGAGCGCGGCACCGACGGCTTCACCTACACGAGCCGGTCGCGCGACGGGACTGAGATCCAGGTTACGCTCACGTTCGACAATACCGGTGTGAACGACGCACCGACGGTGGCCGGACCCGTGGTCGCGGGCGGCATCACGGAGGGCGCAGGCACCCGGTCGATCGACCTCCTCGCCGGCGCGTCCGACGTCGACAATGGCGCGACGCTGCATGTCGAGAACCTCCGCGCGGACGGAACGCCGGTCGGCGATGGCCCGGGCGGCTTCAAGCTGGCGGCCGACGGGCGGTCGCTGGTGGTCAGCTCCGACAATGCGGCCTTCGACCCGCTGGCGCAGGGCGAAACCCGCGCGGTCACGGTGACCTACGACGTCGTCGACGAGCATGGCGGCCGGGTCGGCCAGACGGCCACAATCACCGTCACGGGCACGAACGACGCGCCGGTCGTGGCGCAGAGCATCGCCGGGACGACCATCGAAGATACGGGAACGGCAACGTTCCTGCTGACAGCCGGCGCCTCCGACATAGACAACGGCGCAACTCTCCATGCTCAGAACTTCGTATGGTCGGGCGGCTCAGGGCTGCCGCCGGGTTTCAGCCTCGCGGCCGACGGGGCGACGCTTCAAGTGGACACGAACGACCCTGCCCTGAGTTATCTTTCCGAAGGTGAGGATCAGGCTTTCGTTCTGACTTACGAGGTGTCCGACGAGCATGGCTCTGCCGTATCGCAGACGGCCACGATTGCCGTGACGGGTCGGAATGACGCGCCGGTCATCACGTTTTCGGCGCCTGCGCCGGTCAGGGAGGTGAACGACGACGACGCGGGCGCCCCGGGAAACGCGATCTCGACCTCGTCGGCGGCTCTCAGCGATCCAGACGGAACGGCGACGTACGACCTGAGCGACTGGCAGTTCTCGTCATCCACGTTCCAGTACTTCAAGGCCGGCATCTACGGGACGGCGTATCTCGACGACGATTCCGGAATCATCACCTACGAACTGAACGACGGCGATCCCGATACGAATGCGCTGATGAACGGCGACGTCGTCTACGACACCTTCTCACTGACGGCTTCGGACGGTTCCGCAAGTACGACCGCCACGATCAGCTTCGAGGTCCAGGGCACGACGGACGGCTTCGACGGAAGCTTCGAGTCCGGGAGCTTCATCGGATTCTCGACGCTCGGCAATGCGGACATTATAGCGGGCAGCAGCTCCCCCAACGCGGGAACGCGCGCGGCACAGCTCACGACGAATTCCGCCGTGAGCTACCAGGATGTTGCATCCTTCCTTGGCATCCCGGACAGCCTGATCGCGAGCAATCCAAGTTCGACGAACACGAGCGACGACGCCACCGTCGGCACGGCCATGAGGACGATCGGCCGGCAGTTGAACATCGGCGAGCAGTTCATCTTCGACTACAAGTTCTCGACCGACGACTACTCGCCCTTCAATGATTTCGCCTTCTTCTCTGTCGACGAGACCAATCAGGTCGTCGAGTTGGCCGACATCGAACAGGTCGGTGATTACGGCGCGACCGGCTGGCTGACCTACCGGTTCACCGCTACCAGCTCGGGCGTCTACCATTTCGGCTTCGGCGTCATGGATACCGGCGATGGCGTGGTCGCGTCGAAGCTCCTGCTCGACCATGCCGCCGTGGAGAGCCAGCC
>CAXUKK010000107.1:0-8339 GCA_964251455.1 uncultured Enterovirga sp. | reverse complement strand
ACCAGGGCTCTTCCGTCCACGGCATCAAACGCCGGTCCTCGTCGCTCAACACAGCGCGCGTCGACCACCTGTATCGGGATCCGCACGAACAGGGAGCGGACTTGACGTTGCATTACGGCGACCTGACCGATGCCACAAATCTGATCCGCATCGTGCAGGAGACCTGTCCGGACGAGATCTACAATCTCGGCGCACAGAGCCATGTTCAGGTGAGCTTCGAGACGCCCGAATACACGGCAAATTCCGATGCCATGGGCACATTGCGGATCCTGGAGGCGATCCGGATCCTGGGCCTCGTCGGCAAGACTCGCTTCTACCAGGCGTCGACGTCCGAGCTCTACGGCAAGGTTCAGGCCGTCCCGCAATCGGAGACGACGCCCTTCTATCCGCGCAGCCCCTACGCGGCCGCGAAGCTCTACGCTTACTGGATCACGGTGAATTACCGCGAAGCCTACGGCTTTCACGCGTCGAACGGCATCCTGTTCAATCACGAAGGTCCCACGCGCGGCGAAACCTTCGTGACGCGCAAGATCACTCGGGCCGTCGCGGCCATCGAGTGCGGCCTGCAGGAAGCGCTGTTCTTGGGTAACCTCGACGCAAAGCGGGATTGGGGCCACGCTCGCGATTACGTGGAGGGAATGTGGCGCATCGTGCAGCAGCCCGAGGCCGAGGATTACGTGCTAGCGACGGGCGAGACCCACACCGTGCGTGAGTTCGTGGAGCGCGCCTTCGCGGCCGTTGACCGTCGCATCACCTGGAACGGCGACGGGGTCGATGAGATCGGAGTGGACGCGCGGTCGGGCAAAACCCTGATCCGCATCGACCCCAAATACTTCCGCCCGACAGAAGTGGACCTCCTCATCGGAGATCCGACGAAGGCCCGGGAGAAACTTGGCTGGACCCACACCGTCACTTTCGAGGAACTTGTGGACGAGATGGTCCAGTCGGACCTCGAAGAAACCCGAAGGGACGTTGCCGGCAACGCGGCTTCGGGCACGGAAGCCGCGCGTAGGATCGCGTAATCTCTCAGGCACAGAGCGGCAGAGTATGGCGCGCTGTCCGGCGCTGTTACGGCCTGTTAACTATACTGAGGGAAGCTTGGTCAGGCTCGGGTAGTGCTCGGCAATCCGACCTATCCGTTGCATAAGGGCCACATAAGCCCGAGTTATGACCGCAGTTTGGCGTCCGTGTCTTCCCCGCTTCGTGACCATCGCGAAAGGTGCGCAAGACTCCACTTCGATTCGAGCTTCCAGAGGCATGCCTCAGGCCCCATGACGGTCCCTCGTACAAGCTCGCGGCTCGCTGGGTCGCTCCTCGCACTGGCGGGAGCTATGAGCCTTGTGCTTGCCGGCTGTACGTCAACCGTCGTCCCGAAAGACGGACCCACGTCCGCGGAGATCGAACGGAGCGCCGAGCTCAAGCTGGCCGACGGCGGCCGTCTCAGCTACGCGCTCGTGAAGCTGACTCCGCTAGTCGTCACGACGATGGCGACGGAGCGCCAGCCGGCCATCCAGTTCAGCCAACTCGCCAAGATCGAGAGTTCGGCCGACGTGCGCATCGGCCCTGCGGACACGATCAACATCACCATCTTCGAAGCGTCGGCGGGCGGTCTGTTCATCCCGACCGATGCTGGTTCCCGGCCCGGGAACTTCGTGTCCGTTCCCCCGCAGGAAATCGACCGGAACGGCAACATCTCCGTGCCCTATGCCGGTCAGATCAGGGCGCTAGGGCGCGCACCCACGGAGGTTGCACGCGACATCGAAGAGAAGCTCCGCCAGCGTGCAATCGAGCCTCAAGCGGTGATCACGATCGCGGATCGCTCCTCCTACATGGTCAGCGTTCTGGGTGACGTGACGCAGCCGACGACAATCTCGCTGAAGCCAGGCGGGTTGCGTGTTCTCGGAGCGCTCGCCCGAGCCGGCGGGGCCAAGTATCCAGGGTACGAGACCGTCGTCACCCTGCAGCGGAAAGGCCGCACCGAGCAGGCGACGCTCAGTGCCATCGCCCGCGACCCGAGCCAGAACATCCAGCTTGCGCCTGAGGACGTCGTCTACGTCTCCCAGGAGCCCCGGGCGTTCATGGGCTTCGGAGCGACTCCGGATCCGGGCGCGCTCGGCGGGCAGAACTCACGGCGCTTCCCCTTCGACCGCGAAAACATGACGCTCGCCGAGGGCCTCGCCAAGATGGGTGGCCTCTTGTCCGGCCGGGCCGACCCGAAGGCCGTGTTCCTGTTCCGCCATACACCCCGCGAGACCTTGGCGCGGGCAGGCGTGGACCTGAGAAAGCTGCCGGGCGAGATGGTGCCGACCGTCTACACGGTCGATCTGAGCCAGGCCGAAGGCTACCTCATCGCGGACCGCTTCTTCCTGAAGAACCGGGACATCGTGTTCGTCTCCGACTCGCCGTCCGTGGACCTCCTGAAGTTCTTCGACATTGTTAATGGCGTGACTGGTACCGCACGGGGCGGTACCGCGATCGGTCTCGACCTGAGGCAGATGCGGTAGCCGGCCAGGGGCCGGGGAGACATGTGATGCACGCGCCCGCCTCGATCTACGGCTGCTTGTTCTTCGCCCTTTCGATCGCGGGCGCGCAGGCGGCCGATCTCGGCGAGGCGGGTCCGGTGTCGCCTCCCTACGGCACGGGGTTGGACACGCCCCGCAGCTTCGTCGTGGTTCCGGCCTGCGAGGAGCGTTCGGGCGCCATCCTCCTGAGGTGTCTGCCCCGTCGCGACATGTTCGCGCCGGACGATGTCGGTCTGATCCAGATCGAACGGTCGGTCGGCCGTCCGGCGCCCCTGCCGTACAAGCAGTTGTTCACGTGGCCCTGATCGTCGAGGTAACGGCCTGTTGACGATGCCCGGAAACAGTCCGGGAAACATTCGGGTCCGGCGACACCGAACGTCCCCGAGACTCGCTCGTTAACGCCAGGATAGCGGAGACTTCCTACGCTTCTTCCCCCAGGAGGGAAGATCATGTTCATCGCGGCGACTTGCTGGCTTGGCTGCCTGGCTCTGTTCCTCGAGCTCGCGGAGCGTGCGCCCTTTCTCGAGGCTCCGGAATAGCTTCACACCTCCTGGCCGACGGCTCGAGCTTGCGCCTGGCTTTAACTGCCCGCCCTGTACCCTGAGACCCGCAGCACCTCGTCGACGAGTTGCTGCGAGGCCAAGGCATCCTCGCCCGTGATCGCGGGATCGCGATCCTCACGACAGGCATCCACAAACTCGCCGATCAGCGCCCGATGGGCGTCGATCGGGAAATCCATGATGTTTGCCCCGCTCCCGGTCGCGCCCTCGGCTTCGACGATTTCGTCCGTGCCGTCGAGATAATCGACCCGAAGCCTGCCCCCGATGAGATGCGCCGAACCCTTGCGGCCGATGATCTCGATCCGCTCCGGATGTCCCGGCGCGAACGCGGTCGTCGCCGTGATCGTGCCCGGCGCGCCGTTCCCGAGATGGACGAGCGCCGCGACGTAGTCCTCCGTCTCCATCCGGTGCAGGCCGGTCGTGCGGGCCTCCGCGGCGACCACCTTCGAGACGCCCACGAGCGATCGGAACAGGTCCAGCGTGTGGATCGCCTGGGTCAGCAGCACGCCACCGCCGTCGCGAGCCATCGTGCCGCGCCCGGGCTCGTCGTAATAGCTCTGCGGACGCCACCAGGGCACGTTCATCGAGCCCGCCTCGATGGCGCCGAGGCGGCCCGAGCGGATGACCTCGCGCAGCTTGCGGCTCGCCGGACGGAAGCGGTGCTGCAGCACCACGCCGAGGCGTTTCCCGGCCGCTCGGCCCGCCGCGACGAGGCGCTCGCCGCGCGCGACCGTCAGTTCCAGCGGCTTCTCGACCAGCACATGCTTGCCGGCCGCGAAGCAGCGTTCGGCGACGTCGCAATGCGCGGCGGGCGGCGTCAGCACGATGACGGCGTGGACGGCCGGATCGGCGATCGCCGCCTCGAGGTCGTTCGTGACCGGGAACGGGAAGCTCGCCGCGAAGGCCGCGGTGCGTGCCTCGCTCCGGCTCGCGGCCCAGCGCACATCCGCCTTGTCGGCAAGTTCCAGCAGCGAGCGCGCATGCGGCTGCGAGGCGGGCCCGAGCCCCACGATGGCGACGCCGATCTTCATGCCCGTGCCATTTCCGTCGCGGGCAGCCGCCGCGCGCTTGCCTGCGCCTGGAGCGCGAGGCGGGTTACCGTGAACATGTGCCGCTGCGCGGCCGCCGTCTCCGTCCGGTTCTCCACATCCGCCTTGAACGCGCGGAAATAGGTCAGCGGCTCGCGGCTGGCATCGATATGGCGGACGCCGTCGCCGTTCGTCAGGAAGACGTGGTCGGTGCCGGGACGACCGGCGACATCGATGTATTTCCGAAGCTCGATCGTGCCGTCCGTGCCGATGAGCGTGAGGCGGCCGTCGCCCCAGGTCGGCAGGCCGTCGGCCGTGAACCAGTCGACCCGGACGAAGCCCCTCGCGGTGTCGCTCTCGATCACGAGATCGCCGAAATCCTCGAAACCCGGCAGGTCCGGATGACCGACATTGCCTGCGCTGCTCGCGACGATCCGGGCCTCCTCCGACCCGGTGAAAAAGAGGAACTGCTCGATCTGGTGGGATGCGATGTCGGTCAGGATGCCGCCATAGGCAGCCGTGTCGAAAAACCAGGCCGGACGGATCGCCCGGTTGAGGCGGTGCGGTCCGAGTCCGGTCGTGTGCACCACGCGGCCGATCGCGCCATCCGCGATGAGTTTCGCCGCCACGATCGTGGACGGAACGACGAAGCGCTCCGAGAAGCAGATCGAGAAGATGCGCCCGGTCGCGGCGACTTCGGCCTCGACGCGGGCGAGGTCGGCGAAGCTCGTCACGCCCGGCTTGTCGACCATCACGTCCTTGCCGCGCCGCATCGCCGCAACCGCGATGTCGGCCCGGTCGCGTGGGATCGCGGCGCAGAGCACGGCATCGACGGACGGATCGTCGAGCAGACGCTCGCGATCGACCTGTGGGAGGTCCGGGAGACGCTCGACGAAGCCGGCCAGTACCCGCGGGTCGGAGGTTGCCGGGCAATAGCCGGCGCAGGTCGCGCCGGCTGCCAGGAGTTCCCCCACCATGTGGTAGATATGGCGGTGGTCGAGCCCGATCGCGGCGAAGCGCACGCGCCTCAGCCCTTCGACTTCTTGGCGCCGACCTCCTGGTCCCAGCGCCGGAAGGCGGCGACGAGGCGGTCGGGCGCCAGCGGCGTCTCCACCGGCAACTCGGCGATGAGCTTGTCGTAGAGCGGCCGCCCGTATTCCTTGATGACGTCCTGGCTCTCCTGCGGGGCCATCGCGAGGGTCACGCCCTTCACGGCCGGGCCCGGGTAGAAGTAGCCCTTGTCGTAGGTGAGGGCCTGCTGCTCGGGCTTCAGGAGGAACGACATGAGCTGCAGCAGCACCGCGACCTTGTCGTTCGGCACGCCCTTCGGGATGCACATGAACTGCGTGTCGGGCACCCAATGCGTGCCCTCCAGCGCGAACACCTCGACCTCCTTCGGCACGATGCCCAGCACGCGGGGATTGATGTCCCAGCCGCAGGTCGAGACGATGATGTCGCGCGTACCCTCGCCGAGCTCCTTCATGGTCGCGGAGGTGTTGCCCGGGTAGTACTCGATGCCGCCGTCGAGCTCCTTCAGCCAGGCCCAGGTCTTGTCCCAGCCGCCGATCGGATCCTTCGGATCCTTGTCGCCAAGGATGTAGGGCATCGCCATCAGGAAGGTCCAACCCGGACCCGAATTGACCGGCCGCGCATAGGTGAAGCGGTTCGGGTTCTGCTTCACCCAGGCAAGAAGATCGGCCGCCGTCTTGGGGACGTTCTTCACCTTGTTGGCATGGTATTCGAAGATCGGTCCTGACGGCGAGTAGACGACCGCAACGCCCTGGTCGCGGCCGAAATTGCGCTGCATCATCAGCGCGCTCGGGTGGTAGGTGTCTTCGGCCTTCGGCAGCGCATCCGGGTATTTCGACCAGACCTCGATCCAGAGGCCCTGCTGCACGCCGTCCGACATCGCGCCGGGGCCGGTCAGGACGAGGTCGATGTCGACCCGGCCCGCGTCCTGCTGCGCCTTGAGCTTGCCGGGCAGTTCCGGCGACGGCGCGCGCTGGAAGTTGATGCGGGAGACGAGCTTCGGGTTCTGTGCCCGGAAGCGATCGATCCCCGCCTGCGTCAGTTGCAGGTTGCCGGCGACATCGATGATGTTCAGCGTCACCGGATCTTTCGGCAGCGGCAGGCCCTGCCCGAAGGCGCCCGTCGCCTGCGCGACCGCAATCCCCGACAGCCCGCCGACGACCGCGCGGCGCGTTACTCTGTCCTGTCCCATCCCGTGCTCCTCCCATGGTCCTCTGACGGGACCTGTTTCGTGTCGGACCTGCCGCATCGAGGCGGCGGGCTAAGTCTCTGCGGCAACCCTCACGGTCGCGGCGGCGCCGCGCTCGAACAGCATCGCGAGCCAGCGCCGCACGGGCGCCGTGAAGCGCTCCTCGCGCGGGAGATCGTCGCCAAACATCTGCGTGACGCCGAGCAGCGCCTCAGCCAGCCGGTCCGGATCCCGCCCCGCTCCGTCCGCGCGGGCGCGCAGATCGGCCGCGAGCGGGTCGCGCACGTCGATCGGCCGGCCGGCTTCGTCGATGCCGGTCGCGTAGCGCATCCAGGCCGCGACCCCGAGCGCGATGCGCTCGACAGGCAGGCCCTGGGCGATGCGCTCGCGGGCAGGCGCCATCAACCGCTGCGGCAGCTTCTGCGAGCCGTCCATGGCGACCTGCCACGTGCGGTGGCGGAGCGCAGGATTGCGGAAGCGCTCGAAGAGCTGGTCCTTGTAGGCCGGAAGATCGAAGCCCGGCAGGACCGGCAGCGTCGGCGTCATCTCCTCGTCCATGAGGGCGCGCACGAGCCTTGCCATGCTCTCGTCCGACGCCGCATCCGCGATCGTCTCCTTGCCGGAGAGGTAGCCCAGATACGCCATCGTCGAGTGGCTGCCGTTGAGGAGCCGCAGCTTCATGAACTCGAAAGGCTCGACATCCTCCACGAAGGTCGGGCCCTGCCAGTCGGGCCGGCCGGACGGGAAACGATCCTCGATCACCCATTGCGAGAACGGCTCCGCCATCACGGGCCAGCGGTCCTCGACGCCGAGGAGACCCGTGACGCGGTCGCGGTCAGCATCGGTCGTGGCCGGCACGATGCGGTCCACCATCGTGGACGGGCAGGCGATCTCGCTCTCGACGAAACGGCCGAGCTCCGGGTCGCGCAGCCGCGCGAGCCCCACTAGAACCTTCTTGGTAGTGATCCCGTTCGATGGGAGGTTGTCGCAGGACAGGACGGTGAACGGCGCGGTGCCCGCGGCATGGCGGCGGGCGATCGCCTCGACGATGAAGCCGGGCGCCGAGCGCGGCGCCCCGGGATTATCGAGGTCGTAGCGGATGTCCGGGTGGTTCGGGTCGAGCTCGCCGGTCGCCGGATTGTGGCAATAGCCCTTCTCCGTGACGGTGAGGGAGACGATGCGGATGCCGGGATCCGTCAGGGCATCGAGCAGGGCCGACGGATCCTCCGGGGCGACCAGGACGTCGCCGATCGCACCGATGATCCGCACCTCCTCGCCGGCGCCGTCGCGGATGTCGACCGCATAGAGGCCGTCCTGCGGCTTGAGGGCGTCGCGCGTGTCGGGGCTGCGCAGCGATGCCCCGACAATGCCCCACGACAGATCCCCGGCCGCCAACACGTCGTCCGTGTAGACGGCCTGGTGCGCGCGGTGGAAGGCGCCGATGCCAAGATGCACGATGCCCGCCGTCACGGCCGCCCGGTCGTAGCCGGGCCGGCGGATCGCGGCCGGCAGCGACCGCAGCGTGTTGTCGGTCAGGTGCTTCATCAATGCGCGCTCTGCTGCTTGGCGCGGGCCACGATCTGCGTCGGATTGACGAAGCGGAGCGCGATCACGAGCCAGATGAGCGTCACGATCATGTAGACGACCGCCATGGCGTCGATCGACTGGTTGGCCCGCACGCCGGCCGCGAACACCGCGTAGTACAGCGCCACCACCAGCGTCTGGCTGTCGGCGCCGGCGGTGAGGAAGGTCAGCTCGAACATTGACAGCGTGCGCATCAGCACCAGCAGCCCCGCCGACAGCATTCCCGGCAGCAGCAGCGGCACCAGGATGCGCCGGAAGATCGTGCCGGTGCCGGCGCCGAACACCCGTGCAGCGTCCTCCAGGCGCCCGTCGATCTGCTCCACGAAGGGCGTCATCACCAACACCACGAAGGGCGCGGCGGGCACGAGGTTGGCCAGGATCACGCCCCAGATCGTGCCGCCCAGCCCCACCTGGTACAGCACGGTGG
>CAXUKK010000106.1:0-8355 GCA_964251455.1 uncultured Enterovirga sp. | reverse complement strand
CGGCGGACGTGGTGGCGGAATGGGAGCGAGAGGGCGGCGTCGAGCAGGTCGGCAGGTTCAAGTCGCTGCTGGTGTACCGGAAGCTGCGATGAAGGCACCGGCCGCCTTCCTCCCTGAAGGCAGGGTGAGCCCTCATCCTCTCGGGCAGTATCGAACCAGCTACTCAGGACGACGTTAGGGAGAACCTGGGCCGCCATGGCCGCGGGGGAGGGAACGATGCAGAGACTTCTTCTGGGACTGGGAGCCGGCACGGCGCTCTGGCTGGCGGCCGGGGCGGCTGGCGCGGCGCCGGGCCTGCCGGCCGCGCTGGGCGGCGCGACGGCCGAGCCGGTTGCGATGTGCGGCAACAGCTGCCGCAATGGCGGACGCTACATCCCGGGCCCGCCGAGCGTCTGCTACGAGGAAGGCCTGCGCTATTGCGGCTCGTCGCGCGATGCGGAGCCGCCGCGCTACCGCGAGCGCCGGCGCGATTGGGACGAAGACGATCGGCCGCGCCGCGGGCCCGGCATCTATTTCGGCCGCTAAGCGCCGTCCGGGCGCCTGCTGCGGCGCCCGGACGACTTGCCGGGCACGCGGGCTCGGGCCATGACAGCGGCATGACGATCCATGCCGTCCCGCCGCTGACCGATGCGCCCGCGCAGGTCCTCCTGGCGCACCTCGCCGAGCGGCTCGGCGCCGCGCATGTGCGCACCGAGGCGGACGAGATCGCGCTCCACCTGCGCGAGGAGCGTGGCCTCTATCTGGGGACCGCGCTGGCTGTCGTGCGGCCGGGCTCGACCGACGAAGTCGCATCGGTCGTGCGCGAGTGCGCCGCCGCCGGAATTCCGATCGTACCGCAGGGCGGCAATACCGGGCTCGTGGGCGGCGGCGTGCCCTTCGGCGGCATCGTGCTGTCGCTGGCGCGCCTGAACCGCATCCGCGAGGTCGATGCCGTCAATGCCACGATGGTCGTCGAGGCCGGCTGCGTCCTGGCCGACGTGCAGAGAGCCGCGGCCGAGGCGGGGCTCCTGTTCCCGCTCTCGCTGCCGTCGGAAGGTTCATGCCGGATCGGCGGCAATCTGGCCACGAATGCCGGAGGCACGGCGGTGCTGCGCTACGGCAACGCGCGCGAGCTCGTGCTCGGGCTCGAGGTGGTGCTGGCCGACGGCCGGATCTGGAACGGGCTGACCGCACTCCGCAAGGACAACACCGGCTACGATCTCAAGAACCTCTTCATGGGGTCGGAGGGCACGCTCGGGATCATCACGGGGGCGGTGCTGAAGCTCTTTCCCGGCATCCGCTCGCGGGCGACGGCCTTCGTCGGCCTCGCATCGCCCGCCGACGCGCTCACCCTCTTCGGGCGGCTGCGGGCTGCGGCCGGCGCCGAGCTCACCGCCTTCGAATACATGCCGCGCTTCGCGCTCCAGGTCGTGCTGCGGCACCACGCGGCGGCCGTGAAGCCTCTGGCCGCGGAGCACCATTCCTACGCCCTGATCGAGCTTGCCTCGCCGCAGGCGGATGCCGATCTCACCTCCGTCTTCGAGGAGGTGCTCGGCGCCGCGATCGAGGAAGGCCTTGTGGAGGACGCCACGATCGCCGCCTCAGACGCGCAGCGGCTCGCGCTCTGGGATCTGCGCGAGCGGCTCTCGGAGGTGCAGCGCTACGAGGGCGGCTCGATCAAGCACGATATCGCCGTGCCGGTGTCGCGCGTCGCGGAATTCATCGAGGAGGCGACCGCCGCGTGCGAGGCCGAGATGGATGGCGTCCGCGTCTGCGCGTTCGGGCATTTCGGCGACGGCAACATCCACTTCAACCTGTCGCAGCCTGTCGGGATGGAGAAGGGCGCGTTCCTGGCGACCTGGGAGAGATTCAACCACGTCGTGCACGACATCGTGCGGGCCATGCACGGCTCGATCTCGGCCGAGCACGGGATCGGCCTCATCAAGCGCGACGAGCTCCCGCACTACAAGGACCCGGTCGCGCTCGACCTGATGCATACGCTAAAGCGTGCGCTCGATCCCGCGAACATCCTCAATCCAGGCAAGGTCCTGGCGCTTGGCGAGAACCTGCCCGATGCGCTTCCCGGCGGGAGCGCTTGACCATGGCGGAGGCGGACTTCGATCTCGTCGCGTTCGGCGAGCCTCTCATGGAGTTCGCCGAAATCACGCGCGGCGAGGAGAAACTCTACCTGCCGGGCCATGGCGGCGACACGTCGAACGTCGCGATCGCGGCGGCGCGCTGCGGAGCGCGCGTGGCGTTCTTCTCGCATCTCGGCGACGATGCCTTCGGGCGCGGTTTCCTCGACCTTTGGGACCGCGAGGGCATCGACCGCTCGACCGTGATCGTCCGGGACGGTGTTCGGACCGGGATCTACTTCATCTCCTACGGGCCCGACGGGCACGAATTCAGCTATTTCCGCGGCGGCTCGGCCGCGAGCCTGGTGGGGCCCGACGACTTGCCTCTCGACCTGATCGCCCGCGCGAAGGTGCTGCATGTCTCGGGTATCAGCCAGGCGATCTCGGGGGCGAGTGCCGATGCCGTGTTCGCGGCGATCCGGCACGCGAAAGGGAGCGGCCGGCTCGTCTGCTACGACACGAACCTGCGGCTCGCGCTCTGGCCGCTCGACCGCGCCCGCGCCACCATCCATGCGGCCGTCGCGCTCTGCGACATCGCCCGGCCGGGGCTCGACGACGCCCGCAAGCTGACCGGGCTCGAGACGCCGGACGAGATCGTGGACTTCTATCTCGGGCTCGGGCCGAAGATCGTCGCCATGACGCTCGGCAAGGACGGCACGCTCATCGCCACGAGTGAGGAGCGCCGCCTCGTCCCGACCCGCAAGGTCGAGGCCCTCGATGCGTCGGGCGCGGGCGACACCTTCGGCGGCGCCTTCCTGACCGAATGGCTGCGCACCGGCGACCCGTTCCGGGCAGCGGATTTCGGCAATGCCGCCGCGGCGCTCAAGACGCTCGGCTACGGCGCCGTTGCTCCCATGCCGCAGCGGGAGGCGGTGGAGCGCTTCATGGCGTCCGGCACGGCTCCGCGCGCCGCCTGAGGGCCGCGATCCGGCTAGAGCGGAAGAAGCATCTCGCAGGCAGCGATGACGAAGACGGCCGCGACGAGAACGGCGAGAACGATACGCAACACGGTTGCTGGATCCAGATATGTCTCAAGGCGAACGCATCGGCGGAGCTTCCGTTCGGGGACGCGACGCTGCTTCGCACCCATCATAACGAGCTGCTCCATCTGGAGAGTGCAACGAGGATGCCCTAAGACGCCTGCAAGGTGACGCCCTGGTTCGGGCGCGAGGGAGAGAGACGCATGTATCCAGAGGTTCTGCTGCACGTCGCAGGCGAGTGGCGCGGCGCGCGCTCGGGCAAGACCCTGCCCATCGTGAACCCGGCGACCGCCGAGGAGATCGGCCACCATCCCGTCGCCGGCACGGACGACCTCGACGAAGCGCTCGCTGCAGCCGAGCGCGGCTTCAAGCTGTGGCGTGCCGTCTCCGCCTTCGACCGCGCCAAGATCATGCGCAAGGCCGCGAACCTGATGCGCGAGCGCGCGGACGCGACCGCGCGCATCATGGTGCTCGAGCAGGGCAAGCCGCTGGCCGAGGCCAAGGGCGAGACGATGGCGGCTGCCGACGTCATCGACTGGTTCTCCGAAGAGGCCCGCCGCGCCTATGGTCGCGTGATCCCGGCCCGGGCCGACGGCGTGATGCAGATCGTCGTGCGCGAGCCGGTCGGCCCCGTCGCGGCCTTCACGCCCTGGAACTTCCCGATCAACCAGGCGGTGCGCAAGGTCTCGGCCGCGCTCTGCACGGGCTGCTCCGTGATCCTAAAGGGTCCGGAGGAGACGCCGGCGAGCTGCGCCGAGCTTGTCCGCGCCTTCCTCGACGCCGGCGTGCCGAGCGACGTCCTCTCCTACGTGGTCGGCGTTCCCGCCGACATCTCCGGCTACCTCATCCCGCATCCGGTCATCCGGAAGATCTCGTTCACGGGCTCCACCGGCATCTGCAAGCAGCTAGCGGGGCTGACCGGCCTGCACATGAAGCGGTCCACGATGGAGCTCGGCGGCCATGCCCCGGCGATCGTGTTCAAGGACGCCGACCTCGACAAGGCCGTTTCGATCCTGAGCGCCAACAAGTTCCGCAATGCCGGCCAGGTCTGTGTCGCCCCGACCCGCTTCCTCGTCCACGATTCGGTCAAGGACGAGTTCGTCACGCGGTTCACGGCCGCCGCGAAGGCGCTCAAGGTCGGCGACGGGCTCGATCCGGATAGCCGCATGGGGCCTCTCGCGCACGATCGGCGCGTCGCCGCGATGGAGGGCTTCGTGGCCGACGCCCAGGCGAGCGGCGCGGAGCTGACGACCGGCGGCAAGCGCATCGGCAACCAGGGCTACTTCTTCGAACCGACGGTCTTCACCGACGTGCCGCTGACCGCCCGCATGATGAACGAGGAGCCCTTCGGGCCGATCGCGGCGATCCGCGGTTTCGCCGACGACGAGGAGGCCTTCGCCGAGGCGAACCGCCTGCCTTACGGTCTGGCGGCCTACGCCTATACGCGCTCGGCCGCGACGGCCGAGATGGTCGCGAGCCGGGTCGAGTCCGGGATGGTGTCGATCAATCACCACGGCCTGGCCCTGCCCGAGGTCCCGTTCGGCGGGGTCAAGGATTCGGGCTACGGCTCCGAGGGCGGCTCGGAGGCGATCGAGGCCTACCTGAATTCGAAGTTCGTCACCCAGGCACGGGCCTAACCTTCCAGGCTGACCGGCGCGCCTCCGGGCGCGCCGGTCTCCAACGCGACGCTCTTGACGATCGCGTAGACCGGCCGGCCGGGCGCGAGTCCGAGTTCCGCCGCGGACAGGCGCGTGATGCGGGCCGCGAGCGTCTCGCTCCCGCATGACAGCTCGACGGTCGCGGCGGCGCCGTCGGCCTCTGTCACGCTCAACACCCGACCCTCCAGCACGTTCAGCGCGCTGATTGCGGCAGGTCGTTCGGTCGCGAGTATCACGTCGCGCGCCAGGATGTGCACGCGCACCGTAGCCCCGGTGTCGAGCGGGCCGTGCGGCACACGCAGGAGCCCCGCGCGCGTCTCCAGGGTGGCCAGCCCGAACCGGGCATCGTGCGCCGTGACTTTCGCCTCGATGACGGCGCCGGCCTCGGCGGCCAGCCCCGGGCGGCGCAGGATCGTGGCGGTCGGCCCGACAGCGACGACCCGTCCGGCCTCGAGCAGAACGACGTCGCTCGCCAGCCGTGCGACCTCGCCGACCGCATGCGAGACGAAGACGATCGGCATCTTCGCGGTGTCCCGCAGGCGCTCCAGATAGGGCAGGATCTCGGCGCGGCGGGCCTCGTCGAGATTGGCGAGCGGCTCGTCGAGGAGCAGCAGGCTGGGCGCGGCGAGAAGTGCGCGCCCGATCGCGACGCGGCTCCGCTCGCCGCCGGAGAGCGAGGCAGGCCGGCGGGCGAGAAGTTGTCCGATCCCGAGCAGCGCGACGATGCCGGCCATGTCCGGCCTGGGCTCCGTGCGCGGCGCGAACCAGCGTCCGAAGGTGAGGTTCTGGCGCACGGAGAGGTGAGGGAACAGGCGCGGCTCCTGGAAGACGTAGCCGATCCGGCGCCGGTGCGGGCGCACGAAGATCCGCCGGTCCGTGTCGACGAGCACCCGCCCATCCACGGTGACCCGGCCGCGATCGGGCCGAAGGAGGCCGGCCACGATGCGGACGAGCGATGTCTTGCCCGACCCGGAGGGGCCGAACAGCGCGGTCACGCCGCCTTCGGCCGTGAACGCGGCCTCGAGCCTGAAGGCGCCGAAGCCATGCGCAACGTCGATCTCCAGGCTCATGGGGCGTGCGTGCGCCGGCTGACGAGGCGCGCCAGCGCCTCGGACGCGGCGAGCGCCGCGATCGAGATCGCGACCGACACGAGGGTCAGGCGCAACGCGCCGCCTTCGCCGCCCGCCGCCTGGGTCAAGGCGTAGATCGCGGTCGGCAGCGTCTGCGTCTCGCCAGGAATGTTCGACACGAACGTGATGGTCGCGCCGAACTCACCCATCGCCTTCGCGAAGCACAGGATGGCACCCGCGATGATGCCGGGCAGGCTCAGCGGCAGGGTGATCACCAGGAACACGAGCGTCGGCGCGGCGCCGAGCGTGGACCCAGCCTCCTCGAGCCCGCGGTCGACGGTTTCGATCGAGAGGCGGATCGCCCGGACCATCAGGGGAAAGCCCATGACGGCGCAGGCGAGGGCCGCGCCCGTCCAGCGGAAGGCGAACACGATGCCGAACGCGTCCGCGAGGAACGACCCGATCGGCCCGCGCCGCCCGAAGCCGAGAAGCAGGAGGTAGCCCGTGACGACCGGCGGCAGCACGAGCGGAAGATGGACGACCACATCGAGCGCGCCCCGTCCCCAGAAGCGGCCCCGCGCCAGCGCGTGCGCGACGAGGATCGCCGGCAGGAGGCTCGCGGCGGTCGCGGTCGCGGCGACGAGAAGGCTCAGCCGGACTGCGCCCCACTCCTCAGGCGTGAGCCAGCTTGTCACGATCCGGAGGAAGGACGTCCGAGGACCGCAAAGCCCTGCTTCTCGAAAGCCTGCTTCGCGGCCGGGCCGCGGAGATAAGCAAGCAGCCTCGCCGCGTCCGGGTTCTTCGCGTCGCGAGTCAAGGCGGCCGGGTAGACAATTGCCGGGTGTAGGTCCTCGGCGAAGGTCGCGACGATCCGGACATTCGGCTCGGCCGCGGCATCGGTCCGGTACACGATGCCGAGCGGTGCTTCCCCTCGGGCAACAAGGAGGAGCGCGGCCCGCACGTTGTCGGCCTGCGCGACACGGTCCTTCACGACCGCCCAGGCACCGAGTTTCTCGAGCGCGAGGCGGCCATACTTGCCCGCCGGCACGGCATCGACATTGGCCATGGCCAGCCGTCCGTCGCCGATCGCCGCCTTCAGGTCGAGCCCCGGCGCCAGGTCGATTGCGGCCCTGGACTCCTTCGGCGCGACCAGGACGACCCTGTTCGCCAGCAGGTTCAGCCGCGTCTCGGGGCGGATCAAGGCGCGGTCGGCCAGGTAGTCCATCCAGTCGAGATCGGCCGAGACGAACAGGTCGGCGGGCGCGCCTGCCCCGATCTGCTTCGCCAGGGTGTTCGAGCCCGCATAGGAGATGCGAGCGCGCTTTCCCGTCTCGCCGATCCAGGCCGCCGCGGCCTCGTCGAGCGCCGTCTTAAGGCTTGCGGCCGCAAAGACGACGACGTCGCTGCCCTGCGCCAACG
Source organism: uncultured Enterovirga sp. (assembly GCA_964251455.1). Taxonomy (GTDB): domain Bacteria; phylum Pseudomonadota; class Alphaproteobacteria; order Rhizobiales; family Beijerinckiaceae; genus Enterovirga. Next base: position 1,114 of record CAXUKK010000106.1, on the reverse strand, counting down.
CGGAACGGGGCAGGACAGCCAGGGCAGCTGCCCCGCCTGCCAGGGCGAGGATGTCGCGGCGCGTGAACGGCATGGAGGTTCTCCGACGGCGCGGAGCTTAGCAGCCCTGCGCGCTGTCGGGAACGTTCAGGCTCCCGCGAGCACGGCGGGTCCCGGCTGGCGCTCCTGCCGGATCATCAGGACGGCGATGGCGGCCAGCATGCAGGCTGCGCCGGCCGTGTAGAAGGCCGGCAGGTAGCTCGCGAAGGCGTCCCGGCTCAGTCCAGCGCCGAGCGCCGCCGTTGCGGCTCCGAGCTGGTGACCGGTGAACACCCAGCCGAAGACCAGCGCCGCCTTCTCACGCCCGAATTCGCGGCCGGCGAGCTTGACCGTCGGCGGCACGGTCGCGATCCAGTCCAGGCCGTAGAAGACGGCGAAGATCGACAGCCCGTAGAACGAGAAGGTCGACATCGGCAGGAACAGGAGCGAGAGGCCGCGCAGCCCGTAATACCAGGCCAGGAGCTTGCGGCTGTCGTACTTGTCCGACAGCCAGCCCGACAGGACGGTGCCGACGAAGTCGAAGGCGCCCATCATGGCGAGCACCGAGGCCGCCTCGACGTTCTGCATCCCGAAATCGAGGCAGAGCGGGATGAAATGCGTCTGCACGAGCCCGTTCGTCGACAGCCCGCAGACGTAGAACGAGAAGAACAGGACCCAGAAGGCCGGCGTGCGCGATGCCTCGGCCAGCACCACGAAGGCCGTCTTGAACGGGTTGTGCGAGGGCGGTGGCGGGGGCGGCGCGATCTTGGTCTCGCCATAGGCCGGCAGGCCGAGATCCGACGGGTGGTCGCGCCCTAGGATCATCATCAGGATAGCCGCGACCGCGCAGGCAATGACGGCCGGGATGATCGCCATACGCCAGCCGGCATTGTCGGCGATCATGGCCGCGAGCGGCAGGAAGGCGAGCTGGCCCGTCGCCGAACTCGCGGTCAGGAGGCCGATCACCAGCCCGCGGTGCTTGGTGAACCAGCGGTTCGCGACGGTCGCGCCCAGCACCATGGCGGTCAGGCCGGTGCCGAGGCCCGTCAGCAGGCCCCAATACAGCCAGAGCTGCCAGAGCTGCGTCATCACGGTC
>CAXUKK010000105.1:0-8407 GCA_964251455.1 uncultured Enterovirga sp. | reverse complement strand
GCACGGGACACCCCTGAAGGACGGCGTCGTCACGATGCCGCCCGGCTGGAAAGACGCCTATTCGGCCTGGACCGCCGCCGGCTGGAACGCGCTTTCCGGCCCGGAGGAATATGGCGGGCAGGGGCTGCCGACGCTGGTTGCGGCTGCCTGTTCCGAGATGTGGAACTCGGCCGCAATGGCGTTCGGGCTCGGACCGCTGCTCACGGTCGGGGCCGTCGAGGCGCTCGACAAGCACGGCTCGCCGGAGCTGAAGGAGCGTTATCTGGCGAAGCTCGTCTCCGGCGAATGGACCGGGACGATGAACCTGACCGAGCCCCAGGCGGGCTCCGACCTTGGCGTCATGCGCACCCAGGCCGAGCGGGCCGGCGACGGCACCTACCGGATCACGGGGACGAAGATCTACATCACCTACGGCGAGCACGACCTGACGGACAATATCGTCCACCTCGTCCTCGCGCGGCTCCCCGACGCCCCGCCTGGTACACGCGGCATCTCGCTTTTTCTCGTGCCGAAGTTCCTGCCTGACGGGACGCGCAACGACGTCCGCTGCACCGGGGTCGAGCACAAGCTCGGCATCCATGGATCACCGACCTGCACGATGACCTATGGGGACGATGGCAGGGCGGTCGGCTGGCTGATCGGCGAGGAGAACCGGGGTCTCGCCTGCATGTTCACGATGATGAACAACGCCCGACTGAATGTCGGATTGCAGGGTGTGGCGATTGCCGAGCGGGCCTACCAGGCGGCTCTCGGCTACGCGGCGGAGCGTCGCCAGGGCAAGGCGCCCGGCTGGAGCGGCGAGGGTATGAGCCCGATCATCGAGCACCCGGACGTGCAGCGCATGCTCCTCACGATGAAGGCCTACACGGCCGCCTCGCGGGCCATCTGCTATCTCACGGCCGCCTCGCTCGACCGCGCCCGGCTCACGTCCGACGGGGAGCTTCGCAGGCGGGCAGGTGAGCGCGCGTCGCTCCTGACTCCGGTCGCAAAGGCGTTCTCCACGGATATCGGGATCGAAGTCGCGTCGATCGGCGTGCAGGTCCATGGCGGGATGGGCTTCATCGAGGAGACCGGCGCCGCCCAGCATCTGCGCGATGCCCGTATCGCGCCGATCTACGAGGGCACGAACGGGATTCAGGCAATCGACCTCGTCCTGCGGAAGCTGCCGCTTTCCGGCGGGGAAGCGGTCCGGGCCGAGATCGCCGGCATGTGGTCGGTGCTTCGGCGCGTGACGCAGAAGGGCGGCGCTGAATTCGGGCTGACGGCCCCACGCCTTCGCGCATCGGTCGAGAGCCTAGACCGTGCGACAAGCTTCATCCTGGCGGCGCTCGGTGCGGGCGAGCAGGACAAGGTCCTCGCGGCAGCCACGCCTTATCTGCGGCTGTTCGGCCTCGCCCGCGGAGGGGTGTCGCTCGCCGAGGAGGCGCTGGCCGCGCTGGCCGCCGTGGGTTCCGGCGACAACGATCCGGCCCAGCCGGGGCGCGTGGCACTTTGTCGGTTCTTCGCCGAGAACCTGGCGGTCGCTGCGAGCGGGCTCGAGCAATCGGTGATGACAGCCGGGGATTTCGGCCCTGACGCCCGGCTGGCCCTGGCGAACTGAGCCTCCGACAAAGAGCAAACCTGCATGATCTTCGTCCACCAGCCACCAGGTCCGGAATCCTGGCCCGGAACGCTCGTCGAGCGCCGCGTTCTTGATGCGGCAGAGCCGATTCCGCCCGGCTCCGTCTGGATCGACCTCGTCTCGCCCACGCGAGAGGAGGACACGAAGGTGGAGCGCTTCCTCGGGATCGAGGTCCCGACCCGCGAGGACCAGGCCGATATCGAGCCCTCCGAGATCCTGTATGCGGAGCATGGCGCGCGCTACCTGACGGCACGCCTGCTCTGCCGTGCGGACGAAGCCGATCCGATCCTCACGGCGGTCAGCTTCATCGTGAAGGACGCGACGCTCATCACCGTGCGCTACGACCAGCCGCGTGCCTTCCAGATGTTCGCGCACAAGGTCGCGCGCGTCTCCGGCCTCGGCAAGTCGGGGGAGGAAGTGCTGGGCGGTCTTCTCGAGACCATCCTCGATCGCTCGGCGGACATTCTCCAACTCGCGGGCGAGCGGGTGGACAGCCTGTCGAACTCCATCTTCGCGACGAACACCGATCCGGGCCGGCGCAACGCCGAATACCAGGCCCAACTGCACTCGCTCGGCAAGACCGGCGACCTGATCTCCAAGCAGCGCGAGAGCCTTGTTTCGATCGAGCGGATGCTGCTCTTCGTGACGGCGAGCTACCGTGCAACCAAGGTAGAGAAGGAACTCCGCGACAAGATGCGCACCGTGCTGCGCGACCTCCAGTCGCTCGAGGAGCACGCGACGTTTCAGGCGAACAAGATCCAGTTCCTGCTGGATGCGACGCTCGGGCTCGTGAATCTCGAGCAGAACAACATCATCAAGCTGTTCTCGGTCATGGCCGTCGTGTTCATGCCGCCGACCCTCATCGCGTCCATTTACGGCATGAATTTCAAGCACATGCCCGAGCTCGAATGGACGCCCGGCTATCCGCTGGCGCTGCTGCTGATGGTGGTTGCGGCCGTGATGCCGTACTTCTTCTTCCGCTGGAAACGCTGGCTCTGACCTGAGACCGGGACATGGCGGCATCGCTCCTGCAATCGTTGCGCGCCATGGCCTACAACAATGGCTGGGCGAACCTCCGGCTGCACGAGGCCTGCTCGGCGCTGAGCCAGTCGGAGTTCGACGCCCCGCGCTCCGGCTTTTTCCCGTCGATCCAGGCGACGCTGAACCACATCCTCATCATCGATCGGTTCTACGTTGATGCGCTGGAGGGCGGCGCTCTCGGGCCGGTCGCTTTCGCGAACCGGATCCCGTGTCCGACGCTGGCCGAACTGCGGCCTGCCCAGGCGGCCGTCGACCGGCGGCTCATTGCCTGGTGCGAGGCGATGGATTCAGCCGCGCCCGACCGGACGGTCGAGGTTCATCGCGGTGACAGGATTCAGCGGGAGCGAGCCGACCGGCTACTGATGCACGTCTTTCAGCATCAGGTGCACCACCGCGGGCAAGTGCACGCGATGCTGAGCGCCACGAGCGTCCTACCGCCGCAGCTGGACGAGTTCTTCTCCGTCGGCGAGGCGCCTCTCAGGGCCGCCGATTTCGCAGCGTTGGGCTGGACGGAAACGCAGGTCTGGCGCGACTAGATCGGCCGGCCTGGCATCTGCATGGACGCTGGTGACCGCGCGGAGTAGATTCGGGTCTACTCCTTTGCTCAGCAGGCCCATCCTTGTCCGACCGCTCGAATCAAGGCCAGCGCGTCATGCTGCTCACGGGAGCGAGCCGCGGGATCGGCCACGCGACCGTGAAACGCTTCCAGGCGGCGGGATGGCGGGTCATCACCTGCTCGCGCCACGCATTCCCCGAGGATTGCCCCTGGGAAGCCGGACCCGAGGATCACCTCAACGTCGATCTGTCGGATCCGGAAGATACCCGGCGCGCCATCGCGGACATCAAGGAGCGGCTCGTCCCGGAGGGCGGGATGCTCCATGCGCTCGTCAACAACGCTGCCGTCTCGCCGAAGGGGCCCGGTGGACGGCGCCTGTCTGGCCTGGACACGGTCCATGAGGACTGGCTGCACGTCTTCCAGGTGAATTTCTTTGCACCTATCATGCTGGCCCGAGGCCTCTGCGACGAACTCGCCCGCGCGAGGGGCTCGATCGTCAACGTGACCTCGATCGCGGGCTCCCGCGTTCATCCCTTCGCTGGGGCAGCCTACGCGACCTCCAAGGCGGCCCTTGCTGCGCTGACCCGCGAGATGGCGTCCGATTTCGGCCCGCTCGGCGTGCGGGTCAACGCAATCTCGCCGGGCGAGATCGACACCTCGATCCTGTCGCCCGGCACGGAGAAGATCGTGGAGACGATTCCGCTCCGGCGGCTCGGGACGACGGACGAGGTCGCCCGCGCCATCTACTTCCTGTGCACCGAGACGTCGTCCTACGTGAACGGCGCCGAACTCCATATCAATGGCGGGCAGCACGTCTGATGCGGCTGCTTCTCGCTTCGCTCGTCGGCCTCGGCTCGGCAGTGCCGGCCCTGGCCGAGCCGACGATCTCATTTGTCCCGCTGCCCTTCGAGGTGCGCGAGTTCCGGGGCCCTGCCACCCGGGTTGCGGCCGTCGCGCCTTCCCTGGCGCCGCTCCGATCCGACGCCTCGCTGAAGGCAAAGCCGCTCGTGGTGGTCTGGGGCGAGGGTGGCGGGGCCGCGCTCACCCTCTCGGGCCATGACGTCAAGGCCGTGCAGCTCGGGCCAAGTGCCTCCGATCTCGCAACGACGGAACGCGGCCGTGACGCGATTCCGGCATCGCGCATCGAGGCGGCTGGGCCGATCACGGCCAGCCTGACCGAGCCGACGCGCGAGTACCGGCATGAGGCGCTCGGCGCCTCCATTCACGCGAAGAGCGTCTCCATCGCGGAACGCCGGCCCGTGCAGATGGGCGCGGGCGCACAGTCCGTGCCGACCGACGTGACCCGGGTCGCGGCGGGACCTGGCGCGGTGTTCGAGGATCGCGAGCCGCGTCTCGCCGAACTCGGCCGGGAGGGACCGCCCGAGATCGTGACCGTCAAATCCTACGCGGAGCGCGGCTCCGCGCTCGCGATCATAGGGCAGCGGAACGGCCTCTGGCGGGTGGTCGCAGAGACGCCGGCGGCCGGCGAGGCGCAGCGCTGGCTCAATCCGGCTGCGATCGCGGACTTCCTGGGCGCTGGCCGGCAGCAGGTCGCACTTATCCGAACCCCGCATCTCGATGGCATCCTTCAGCTATGGTCGCTTGATGGCGATGCCCTGACGCTCAAGGCGGAAAAGGCCGGCTATTCCAACCACGTCTTCGGGCGCTCCGCCCAGGACCTCGCGGCAACGGTGGATATCGACGGCGACGGGCGGCCGGAGCTGATCGTTCCCGCTCTCGACCGCCGCAGTGTTGCGATCCTGTCGATGAAGGACGGTATCCGGGAACTCACCCGGATCGCGCTTCCCGCGCGGGCTGAGACGGGCATCGCGACCCTCGGCGTCGGTGCCGATCTCCACATCCTCGTCGGCCTGGAGGATGGCCGGCTCGCCGACATCCGGCTGTGAGCACATCGCGGCTCTACCCGGAGCGGCCGTTCCTCGCCGCATCGGTCTGTGTCGTTCGAGACGGGAAGGTCCTGCTTGCAGCCCGCGCACGCCCGCCGCTTGAAGGCGTATTCACGCTGCCGGGCGGCCTTGTCGAGGCAGGTGAGACCCTGGCCCAGGCGGCATCGCGCGAGCTGCGTGAGGAGGTCTCCGTCGAGGCCGAGATCATCGGCTTCGTCGGACCTGTCGAGGTTATCGAACGTGACGAGTCGGGCCGGATCAAGCACCACTTCGTCATCTGCGCCCATGCGGCGCGCTGGATCTCGGGCGAGGGGACCGTCGGCGACGAGGCTCTGGAGGTGCGCTGGTTGAGGCCTGACGAACTCGGCTCCGTCCGCACCACCCTGGGCCTTCCAGGGATCATCGAGAGCGCCGTGGCTCTCGCGTCACAGCCTGGAACTTCATGGCCGAACGGGAGCCCGCATTAACCTCTTCGTAAACGCGGGACTAGCGGCCAGGGCCTTGGCTGATAGAACTCGGGGCAGAAAGAGCCGGCACCCGAATGATCGATACCGACATGTCCTCGCATGACGAGGCCGGACTGGCGAAGCGCGCGGCGCTCGCCTATGTGGCCGAGGCTTTTGCGGAGGCCGAGCTCGACGGCATCGACGGTGACTGCGTGGTCCAGGCGGCTCTCTTTGCCGCGTTCAAGCACCTCGTCGAGGTCTATGGCGAGGAACAGACGGCGGTCTACGCCGACAGCCTTTCGGCCCGCATCCGGGCGGGCGGATTCTCGATCTGTCCGAGACACTGAACGGAGGCGTTCCGCGTCTCGGAGAACGGGTTTCGCGGAGCCACCATGCGCTCCGCTTGGATCTCCGCAGGATTTGATTTGCTCCCCCTTCCGGGCACCCGAATCGGGAACTCGACCTTGAGGGGCAGCGGGCGGGGGCGTACATCCCCGGCCCGACCACCATTCCGGAGCGGGCCGTGCCGCTCGCCCATCTCTCCGACCGTGCCGTCCTGAGGGTCGCCGGACCCGAGGCCCGGACCTTCCTCGACCGGCTCGTCACCTGCGACATCGACCGGCTCCCGCCGGCCGGGGCGCGCTATGGCGCTCTCCTCACGCCGCAGGGCAAGATCATTGCCGACTTCATCATGTTCGACGCCGGGGCGTCGGACGAAGAAGCCATCTTTCTAGACGTGCCAGCGTCTTGCGCTGATGACCTCGCGAAGCGTCTGAGCTTGTACAAGCTCCGCGCGCAGGTCGCGATCGAGAATGTGACAGCCGCCTGGGCCGTGCTCGCCGGGTGGGGCGACACGTCCGGCCCGACCGGCAGACGGCATCTCGTGGCATCTGACCCGCGGGCAGCGGCGCTCGGCTGGCGCGCCCTCATCGACCGTGGCGGCCTCATGGATTCCGGCTCGCCCGCGGAAGACGAGGCGGCCTACCACGCGCATCGGATCGCGGCGGGCGTGCCCGAAGGCGGACGTGACTTTGCCTTCAACGACGCCTTCCCGCACGAGGCTTTGATGGACCAATTGGCCGGCGTCGATTTCGATAAGGGCTGCTATGTCGGGCAGGAGGTCGTGTCGCGCATGCAGCATCGCGGCACGGCCCGGACCCGCATCGTCCCTGTCGTGTTCGACGGAGATCCGGCCAGCCCCGGCCAGGAGGTTGCGGTCGGAGACCGGTCCGTCGGCCGGATCGGAAGCGTCTCGGGCGAGCGTGGCCTCGCTACCCTGCGCCTCGATCGCGTCGGCGAAGCGTTCGCGGCCGGGCTGCCGGTCATGGCCGGGGATGTCCCGATCCGGCTGGAGAAGCCGGACTGGGTTCGGTTCCCGTTCCCCGGCGAAAGCGGGTTTGCGGCGTGAGCGAGGGCCTGGTTCACCACGCCGACGGCCATGCCCGGTGCTGGTGGTGCGGTACCGATCCGCTCTACGTCGCCTATCACGACACTGACTGGGGAGTGCCCGAGCGGGATGGCCGAGCGCTGTACGAGAAGTTGGTCCTGGACGGTTTTCAGGCGGGACTGTCGTGGATCACCATCCTGCGCAAGCGTGATGCCTTTCGCCGCGCCTTCGCGAATTTCGACCCGGATGAAATAGCCCGTTTCACCGAGGCGCATGTCGAAGCGCTGATGCTCGACGCCGGCATCGTCCGCAACCGTGCCAAGATCGAGGGCGCGATCCTGTCGGCCCGGGCCTATCTCGACATGGGCGGCGCGGACGCTTTTTCGCGCTTTCTCTGGGACTACGTCGAAGGCGCTCCGCTTCAGACCCGGCGCGAAAGGCGGAGCGACATCCTGCCGGCTAACGACTTGTCGAAGGATGTTTCGGCTGCCCTGAAGAAGGCCGGCTTCAAGTTCTGCGGCCCTACCATCGTCTACGCCTTCATGCAGGCTTGCGGCCTGATCAACGACCATCTCGTCGGCTGCCACCGGCAACTGGTCTGCGAGGAGCTTGCACGGCCGTGACGCCGGTCAGCCGGGCCGCAGCGAGCCCGCGCGCCTGGCAGCGCATGCTGTCCGGCCGGCGGCTCGACCTGCTCGATCCCTCACCCTTCGACATCGAGATCGAGGACGTGGCGCATGGCCTCGCGCGCGTGGCGCGCTGGAACGGGCAGACGGGGGGAGACCACGTCTTCTCGGTCGCACAGCACTCGCTCTTCGTGGAGGCGATCGCGAACGCGATGACGCCCGGCCTCTCCGATGCCGCGCGCCTGACCGTGCTCCTGCACGATGCCGCCGAATACGTCATTGGCGACGTCATCACGCCGCTGAAATCAGTGATCGGGGACCGCTATGCGGCCGTCGAGGCGCGGCTGCGGGCAGCCGTGCATCTGCGCGTCGGTCTGCCGGCCGAGCCGCCGGCCGCTCTCGCCGGGCTGATCAAGCGGGCGGACAAGGTTGCGGCCTATCTCGAGGCCACGACGCTCGCCGGCTTCTCACGCGCAGAGGCCGACGAAATTTTCGGCCGCCCGGAGATACGTCCATCGGGACTGGAGGTCTTTCTCGATCCCTGGCCGACGCATGATGCTGCTGCGCGGTTTCAACTGCGTTTCCGCGACCTCTCCGAGACGAAATCCGCCTAAAACCGCTCTAGCTTAGCCGTACTGGCGTGATCTCCCCCTGACCCCGTGGGTACGGCTTTGATTGAAGCGCTCCTTATCGCTGCCGTTCTGGTCGCCTTCTTCCGCCAGCGTGCCCACATCCAGAAGCTCGATCGACGGCTCGGTGAGGTGGAATTGGCTCTCCGCACCGCGACCGGGTTGCCGCCCGAACGGACCGCAACCGCTCCGAT
>CAXUKK010000104.1:0-8433 GCA_964251455.1 uncultured Enterovirga sp. | reverse complement strand
CGTCAAGGTACTCGGCGATGCGCATCAATGGTAACCCATATGGTACCACGCCGGTGAATGCACCCGTGAACCTGTTCGTCCGACAGCAGGCAGGACCGGGACGATGCTCTCATCGCTCCCGGTAGTGCGCCGCTTCGCCCATGACGTAGGTTGCCTCGACGCAGCGGTCGTCGCCCATCGTGGCGAGGACGAAGAGTTCCTCCTCGATCGCACCCACACGCTCAAAGCGGCGAGCCATGGCGGGCGTTGCGGCCGCGTCGAGCACGACGGCATCGCATTCGTGCCCGGGCTCGAAGGATCCGATCAGGTGCTCGAGTCCCAGCGCGAGTGCGTTTCCGCGTGTCACCGCGTGCAAGGCCGTATCGGGCGCCAGGCTCTGGCCCTGGAGATGGAGGACCTTGTAGGCCTCGCCCATCGTGGCCAGCATCGAATAGCTCGTGCCGCCGCCGATATCCGTCGCGACGGCGATCCGGATCGGATGCCGGAGGTCCCGCATGCGCGCCCAGTCGAACAATCCGCTGCCGAGAAAGGTATTCGAGGTCGGGCAGAAGACCGCCACCGCGTCCCGGGCGTGCAACAACCCGAACTCCTCCTCGGAAAGGTGGAGACAATGTCCGAGGAGAGAGCGCGGCCCGAGCAGACCGAACCGGTCGTAAACCGAGGCATAATCCCGGTCGGCCGGATGCAGCGCCGCTACCGCCTCGATCTCGCGCAGGTTCTCCGACAGGTGTGTCTGGACAAGGCAATCGGGATGCTCGCGCGCAAGCTGCCCGGCAGCCGCGAGCTGCGCTTCCGTGGAGGTCAGCGCGAAGCGGGGTGAGATCGCATAGATCTGGCGCCCCCGCCCGTGCCAACGCGCGATGAGCGCCTTCGCGTCGCGGTAGCCGGCCTCGGCGGTGTCGAGGAGCGCCGTCGGCGCACCGCGATCCATCATCACCTTGCCGGCAATCATCCGGGTGCCGCGCCGCTCCGATTCCGCGAACAGCGCGTCCGCCGAGCCTGGATGGACTGTGCAGTACACCGACGCCGTCGTGGTCCCATTGCGGAGGAGCTCGTCGATGAAGAAGCGCGCGCCGGCCTCCGCGTGCGCCGGGTCGGCGAAAAGCTGCTCCTCCACGAACGTATACTTCTCCAGCCACTCGAGCAGCGTCGCCCCGAAAGACGCGACCACCTGCGTTTGCGGATAATGGATATGCGCGTCGATGAAGCCCGGCGTGATCAGGTTAGGGCGGTGATCCGCCACGGGCGTGCCCTCGGGAAGGTGCGGGAGCAGATCGCCGGCTTCGCCCGCCGCCGCGATCAGGCCGTCCCGAACGACGAGAAGCCCGTCCTCGACATAGCGCCTTGCGGCGGCACCGTCGGTCTCCGGGTCGGACACGTACCAGAGAAGCCGGCCGCGGAGTGCCTTCAGCATCGAATGCGTGCCATCTTCCTGTCTCGAGCATGACACTAGGGACTCGGCCGGGACCACGGAAGCCGCTCCGTCCACAGGTGGTCGCCGAGGCCCGGTCGAAACCACGTTCCGCTTGCCCCGGGCGAGCTCCGCAGGGCATGTTTGCGCCACGAACCGGGCCTAGCGGGGTCGGAACGGCGCGAACAAGAAGAAAACACCTTAACGGGGCGGTAACCGTTCTCGGAAACCTTCCATTCACTCAAACGAGGGTCGGGCGCAACGCCGCCCGGGGCGACGAGGCAGGGGCAGAGTGGCGACAGCTCAGGGCAGACGCGACGGTGCGCGCCTTCGGCCGCGGGCGATCCTGGCCCTCGCCGTGGGTGCGATCGCGACGCTCGGCGGGGTGCGGGGAACGCAGGACGCGGTCGCCAACGGCGATACGCGGTCCATCACGATCCAGCACGAGCACACCAAGGAAAGCGCCACGATCACGTTCAAGCGGAACGGCTATTACGACCAGGAGGCCTTGAAGCAGCTCAACTGGCTGCTGCGAGACTGGCGCCTGGACGAGCCGACTCGCATGGAGCCGAAACTCTTCGACATCGTCTGGGAAGTGTACCGCGAGGTGGGCTCACAGGAGCCGGTCCGGGTCGTCTCCGCCTACCGCTCGCCCGGCACCAACGCGATGCTGCGCCGACGCTCGCGCGCGGTCGCGGAGCATTCGCAGCACATGGCCGGCAAGGCCATGGACTTCTATCTGCCCGATGTGCCGATGAGCCGCGTGCGCGAAATCGGGATGCGGCTGCAGAACGGCGGCGTCGGCTTCTACCCGAACGCCTACAATCCCTTCGTGCATCTCGACGCCGGCAGCGTGCGCTCCTGGCCCCGCATGACGAGCGACCAGCTCGCGCGCCTGTTCCCGGACGGCCGCACCGTCCACCTCCCGCGCGACGGCAAGCCGCTCGCCGGCTACGAGGTCGCGAAGGCCGAGATCCTGTCCAGGGGCGGCAGCGTCTCCGGCCTAACCTATGCCGAGGCCGGCGCGGAGGAAGGCGAGCGGAAAAGCCTCTGGGCCACGCTCTTCGGCAGCTTCGACGACGAGGATAGCGATTTCTACCGCTCATCCGCCTCGCGGACCCGCGCAGCCTCCCCTTCCCCGGGACAGACCCGCGTCGCCTATGCCGACGTAAGGGCCGGCGGCAACAGCGACGATGCCGGGGCCCGCGGCTTCGCGGCTGCGGCCGTTGCGGCGCCGGAACCCGTGTCATCCGCTAGCCTGCGTCGCAGCAGCCCCGAGCCGGCACCCGTCGAGGAGCCGGCAGCCGCCTCGGGCGGTCTCCCGGACCCCGCTCCTGTGCCGGCGGATGCGCGCCCGGTGGCGGATACGCCGCGCGCTCTCGCCATGCTGCCGACACCACCGCGCCGGCCGGAGGACCTGAGCCCGTTCCTCGTCGCGGCGCCGCTCCCGCCGATGCGGCCCGTTGCGGTGGCGCTCGTGTCCGGGGCGGCGCCCGTCGTCGGCACGGACCTGAAGGGCCAGATGGGGAGCCCGGCCCGTGCGAGAAGCGCCGCTCCGGCCCCCGGCGACGATCGCGCCGCCCTGAAGGCGCTGTTCGACGCCGCCTCCACGGGGCCCGCGCCGGCCCGGATGCAGTTCTCCTCGGCCGGTCTCGACGACGTCAGGGCCGACCGTTTCCGCGGCGCCGCGGTGGCCCCGCGCGCCACCATCCGCTAAGGCTCTGCCGGCCGGCTGCAGCCGGAGACCGGAGACCGAGATGAGCGCGGATCTGACGACGGAGGATCCGCGCCGGATCGCAACGGCAAACCCGGACGGGGCCGCCGACTTCGCCCGGATCCTGTTCGGGCGCGTGCCTGCAGACGATCTCGCGCCCTACCCTCCGCAGGTCCTGGCTGAGCTCGCGGCGGCCGCGCGCAGCCATCTGTCGCTTCCACGTCGCCCCGGAATGGGCTCTGTCCGGCTGACCGACCGTGAGCTCGACCTCGGCGGCGCCAGGCGCGAGCTGACGATCCTGGAAGCCATCAACGACGACATGCCGTTCCTGCTCGATTCGACGCTCGCGGATCTCGTCGAGCGCGGGCTCGAGCCGAGGCTCGTCGCACACCCCATCCTGTCGGTCGATCGCATGCCTGACGGGACGTCGGTCGGACCGTTCACTGAGCCCGCTCCCGGCCGCGACGCGTCCCGTGAAAGCCTGATTCACATCCACCTCGATCGTCTGGCAAAGGACGAGCGGGACGACCTCGTCGCCGGGCTGACCCGGGTCTATGCCGACGTCGGGGCGGCCGTCGCGGACGGCGGGCGGATGCGCGACCAGTTGCAGGCGCTCGCCGCGGATTACCGCGCGAGCCCGCCGACGCTGGATGCGGCCGAGATCGAAGAGGCTGCGTCCTTCATCGACTGGCTCGCTGCCGGCAACTTCATCCTGCTCGGCGCCCGGGCGCACCGGGTCCTGGACGGCGAGGTTGCCTCCGAGGCGCTTGAAGGCTCAGGTCTGGGGCTTCTGAAGGATCCCGGACTCAACGTCCTCAAACGCGGGGGCGAGTTCGTCGCGATCACGCCAGAGCTACGCGCCTTCCTCGACCGGCCGCGGCTTCTCTTCATCACCAAGGCCAGCGTGAAGTCCCGCGTCCACCGGAGCGCCTATCTGGATTATGTCGGCGCAAAGCTGTTTAGCCCTTCCGGACGACTCTGGGGCGAGTTCGCGCTCGTCGGCCTGTTCACAGCGACGGCCTATACGAGCTCGGTCGCGAGCGTGCCGTATCTCCGCCGCAAGGCGGCGACGATCCTGGAGCGGGCCGGCTTCGACCCGTCGAGCTTCGACGGCCGCTCGCTGACGCAGGTGCTCGAGGTCTATCCGCGGGACGAGCTGTTCCAGATCGAGGAGGACCTGCTCTTCCCGTTCGCGCTCGACGTGCTCCGCCTCGCCGAGCATCCGCGCGTCCGGGCGCTCGTCCGCCCCGATCGGTTCGGCCGCTTCGTCTCGGTCATCGTCTACGTCCCGAAGGACCGCTACGACACCAATGTGCGGCGGGCGATCGGCACGTATCTCGCAGCGACGTTCGAGGGCCGCCTCTCGGCCGCCTACCCGGCCTATCCCGAGGGCCCGCTCGCCCGCACCCACTTCATCATCGGCCGCGACACCGAGTTAGTCCCGGAGGTTCCCCGCCCGGAGCTTGAGCGGGCGATCGCGATCATCGTGCGCACCTGGGCGGACAAACTCTCCGACGCGCTGGCCGCCGCAGTGCCCGGACCGCGCGCCCGCACGCTCGCGGAGCGCTACACGGCGGCATTCAGCGCCGCCTACCGGGAAGCCTTCGAGGGTGCCCAGGCGGTCGGCGACATCGAGGAACTGGAACGGCTCTCCGACGCGAAGCCGCGCGCGGTCCAGATCTACCGCCGGGACGGCGAGCCGGCAGAGCGGGTGAACCTGAAGCTGTTCTCGCGCGGGGCGAGCCTGCCGCTCTCGGATCGGGTGCCCCTGCTGGAGCGGCTCGGCTTCAGCGTCGTGAACGAGCGCACATACCGCATCGTGCCGGCCGGTTCCGACCTCGCCTCCCGCGTGTGGCTGCACGACATGGTGCTGGAGCGAGCGAGCGGCGCGCCGATCGCAATCGACGACATCGAGGCCCGGGTCGAGGCCGCGCTGCTGGCGATCTTCCGCGGCGTGACGGAATCGGACGGCTTCAACAAGCTGGTCCTGGAGGCGGGGCTCGGCTGGCGCGAGGCGGCGCTGATGCGCGCGTTCGGGCGCTACCTCCGGCAGATCGTCATCCCGTACGGTCAGGAATACCTCGCCTCCGTCCTGGCGCGGCATCCCGAGATCGTCGCCAGGCTGGTCGCGCTCTTCTACGCCCGGTTCGACCCCCATCCGAACGCGACGCGCCAACCGGAGACCGAGGTCAGGTCGGCGCTCGAAGACCTCCTGCGCGAAGTCTCGAGCCTGGAGGAAGACCGCATCCTGCGCCGCTTCCTCAACCTCATCGAATCCTCCGTCAGGACGAACTTCTTCCAGATTGGCGCCAACGGGCTCCCGGTCGAGACGATCGCGTTCAAGTTCGAGGCGCGGAAGGTCGACGAGCTGCCCCGTCCGCGGCCGCTCTTCGAGATCTTCATGAATTCGCCCCGTCTCGAGGCGCTGCATCTGCGCTTCGGCAAGGTGGCGCGCGGCGGCATCCGCTGGACCGATCGTCCGCAGGATTTCCGCACCGAGATCCTCGGGCTCGTGAAGGCGCAGCAGGTGAAGAACGCCGTCATTGTGCCGGTCGGCGCGAAAGGCGGCTTCTTCCCAAAACTCCTGCCGCCAATGACGAACAGGGCTGCCTGGCTGGACGAGGGTACGCAGGCCTACAGCATCTTCATCCGCACGCTGCTCGACGTGACCGACAACCTGGACGGCGACCGGGTGGTCCCGCCGCCGGAGCTCGTCCGGCACGATGGCGACGATCCCTACCTCGTCGTTGCCGCCGACAAGGGCACGGCGACCTTCTCGGACACGGCGAACGCCATCTCGCTCGAGAAAGGACACTGGCTTGGCGACGCCTTCGCGTCCGGCGGGTCCGTCGGCTACGACCACAAGCAGATGGGCATCACGGCACGTGGCGCCTGGGAGGCCGTGAAGCGGCATTTCCGCGAGATCGACACGGATATCGGGAGCGAGCCCGTCACCGTGGTCGGCGTCGGCGACATGTCGGGCGACGTGTTCGGCAACGGCATGCTGCTGTCGCACACGATGAAGCTCGTCGCGGCGTTCGACCATCGCGACATCTTCCTCGACCCCAATCCCGACGCGGAGGCAGCCTGGGCGGAGCGCAAGCGGTTGTTCGACATGCCGCGCTCAAGCTGGGCGGATTACGACGCGAGCCTCATATCGGAAGGCGGCGGCGTGTTCTCGCGCAGCTTGAAATCGATCCCGGTATCGGGCGAGGCGCAGGCCGCGCTCGGCTTTGACCGGACGGAGGCGACGCCGGCGGAGCTGATGAGCGCCATCCTGCGGGCGCCGGTCGGCCTCCTCTTCTTCGGCGGGATCGGCACCTATGTTCGGGCCGCCGAAGAATCCGAGGCGGCGGCAGGCGACCGTGCTAACGACGCGGTCCGGATCACGGGCGGGCAGATCCGGGCCAAGGTCGTCGGCGAGGGCGCAAATCTTGGCATGACCCAGCGCGGCCGCATCGAGGCTGCCCGCAACGGCGTCCGGCTCAACACGGACGCCATCGACAATTCGGCCGGGGTGAACACCTCCGACGTCGAGGTCAACATCAAGGTCGCGCTCGCCGCCCCGCAGCGGAACGGGCAGCTCGATGACGAGGCCCGCAAGGCCATGCTGGCCGGGATGACGGACGAGGTCGCCCGCCTCGTGCTGCGCAACAACTACCTGCAGACGCTCGCGATATCGCTCGCCGAGCGGCGTGGCGTCGGCGACCTCGGCTTCACCGAACGGCTGATGGGCGTGCTCGAGGGATCGGGCCAACTCGACCGCGGCCTTGAATTCCTGCCTGTCAGCGGCGAGATCGAAGCTCGCCGCGCAGCCGGTGCGGGCCTCACGCGGCCGGAACTCGCCGTGCTCCTCGCCTATGCGAAGCTGTCGCTGCACGACGAGCTCCTGGCGAGCACGGTCCCCGACGACCCTTATCTCGGCCGCGAGCTCGAGCGCTATTTTCCCGGCCCGCTCCGGGAGCGCTTTCCGGATGCGATCGCCGGCCATCGGCTGCGGCGCGAGATCATCGCGACGCAGCTCGCCAACGCGATCGTCAACCGCGGCGGCCCGAGCGTGGTGACGCGGCTCGTCGACGAGACCGGAGCCGATGCGCCCACGATCGCGGCCGCCTATGCGGCGACCCGGGACTCGTTCGGCCTGCTCGACCTGAACAACGCCGTCGACGCGCTGGACGGAGGCATCTCGGGCGCGCTCCAGTTGGAGCTCTACGCGGCGATCCAGGACCTCACGCTGTCGCGGATGGTCTGGTTTACGCGCAACGTCGATTTCCGCCAGCGCCAGCTCGACGAGGTGGTCGCGCTGTTTGCCGGCGGCATCGGCGAGGTCCGGGCGGCCCTGGAGCCTGCGCTTTCGCCGGCCGCGCGCGAGACTTGGTCGGCCCGCGCCGCAACGCTGGCCGAGGGCGGCGTGCCCGATGACCTCGCGCGGCGTCTGAGTGCGCTGCAGGATCTCGTCGCCGCGCCCGACATCGTCCTCGTTGCCGGCCGCACCGGCCGCCCGGTGGCCGAGATCGCCCGCATCCATTTCGCAGTCGACGACGTTTTCGGGCTCGGCGGACTGGCCGGCGCCGCCGACGGCATCCAGGTCGTGGACCATTACGACCGCCTTGCGCGCGACCGCGCCGTCGATGCGCTGGCAGCCGCGCACCGGAAGCTCACCGCCGAGATCGCCGGCCGCGAGGGCGAGGCTGGACCCGAGCGCGCCTCCGCCTGGGCGGCCGCCCGAGGCGGCGAGGTCGAGCGCATCCGCACCGCTGTTCAGACCATCGCGAGCTCCGGCCTCACCGTCTCGAAGCTGACGGTCGCCGCGAGCCTGCTGGCGGATCTCGCGAAGGAGTAGGCGGAGGCTCGGACGTGCACCGGCCTTCGCCGAGCTGAGGAGCGCTGCGCAGCGTTCCGCTCCCCCTACGGAGTTCGGGAAGGCTCTCTGAACCAGCATGCAGACCGACCCTGGACCGGGAACGGACGGCGCGTACCCGTCTTCCTGCTCATCCCGGCGGAGGCCGGGATCCAGCCGCACAGCGAAGCCGGGACACCGGCTTCGCCGATGTGAGCGGGCGGCCTTCCCCAAATAATAAGCCCCGGCTTGCGGCCGGGGCTTGGGTCGAAAAGGATCCGGCGCGGCGGCCGGACAGATCAGTAGTTGTAGGCGCGCTCGCCGTGGTCGGTGACGTCGAGGCCTTCGCGTTCCTCCTCCGTCGTGACACGGAGCCCGACGATCACGTCGACGACCTTGAGCAGGATGGCCGAGCCGATTCCGGACCAGAGCAGCGTGACGATGACGGCCTTCGCCTGCGCCCAGAGC
>CAXUKK010000103.1:0-8468 GCA_964251455.1 uncultured Enterovirga sp. | reverse complement strand
GAGGGAGCAGCCCACCATGTCCGACCCGATGCAGCCACACGCCTCCGGTTCCGCCTTCGCAACCGGTGCGGCCGCCGCAAGCTCCTCGTCTCCGGTTCAGCCGCAGGCCCTGGGCGGAAACAAGCGCGAGCAGGTCGTCGACGCTCTGATGCGCCTCGCCGCCGACCAGCCCTGGGACGACATCGAACTCGCCGACATCGCGCTTGAGGCCGGCATCACGCTTTCGGAGATGCGCGACCTCTTCCCGTCCAAGGGCGCCATCCTGGAAGGCTTCACCCGGACCATCGACAAGAAGATCATCGAGGGAAGCAACGCGGACCTAACGGGAGAGCCCGCGCGCGAGCGGGTCTTCGACGTGTTCATGCGCCGCCTGGACGCGATGGCGCCGCACAAGCGCGCCCTTCGGCGGATCGCCCACGCGATGCGGTCCGATCCGCTCTCGCTCTCCGCCCTGAACCGTTCGGCGCTGAACTCGATGCGCTACATGCTGGCGTCAGCCGGCGTACCGACCGAGGGATCCCTCGGGTTCGTAAAGCTGCAGGGCAGCGTCATCGCGCTCGCGAATGTCATGGAAACCTGGTTCGACGACGACGACCCGGCTCAGGCCCGCACGATGGCCCGGCTCGACCGCGAGCTGACCCGTGGCGAGCGTTTCCTCGAGCGGGCAGACGACGTCCGGCGGCTCACGGCCCCGCTCCGTGCACTCGGGCAGGCGCTGCTCGACGGCGGGCGGCGGGTGCGTAACCGGGGTGAGCGGCGCGGTTCGGACGCTGATCTCGACGGCGAGGCACGCGACCCGGCCGCCGCGATCTGATCGCGAAGCATGCCTGAGACGAGCCCTCCCGGACCGATCGGGTTTCCGGACTTCCTGAAGGTCGACATCCGCGTCGGCCGCATCGTCCGGGCCGAGCCGTTCCCGGAGGCTCGCAAGCCCGCGATACGGCTCGTGATCGATCTCGGGCCGGAGATCGGGGAGAAGAAGTCCTCCGCGCAGATCACCCGGTACTATCGACCGGAGGACCTGCCCGGCCGCCTCGTGCTTTGCGTCGTCAATTTCCCGCCGCGGCAGATCGGCCCCATGATGTCCGAAGTCCTGACGCTCGGCGTCCCGGATCCGGAGGGCGAGGTCGTGCTGATCGCTCCCGATCGGGACGTCCCGCTCGGCGGGCGCCTGTTCTGACGTGAGTCTGCCCGGAGGGCGAAGTCGGGGCCGGGTCGCGATAGGCTTCGCCATCCTGCTGATCGCGTTCAACCTCAGAGCCGTCTTCTCGAGCCTGTCGCCGCTGCTCCCGGAGCTCATGGGCGGCCTCGGCATCACGCCGGCCGCTGCCAGCCTGGTCACCACCGGGCCGATCATCTGCCTCGGCCTGTTCGCGCCTGTCGCGCCGCTGGTCGCCGCCCGCTACGGTGCGGAGCGGCTGGTTCTGGCGATCCTCCTGGCGCTGTCGCTCGGCACGGCCCTGCGCGGCATTCCGCACTTCCCCGTCATCGTGGCCGGGTCGCTTCTCGCCGGCGTGGCCATCGCCATGATGAACGTGTTGATGCCAGGGCTGGTCAAACGCCACTTCGCCGACCGTCCAGCCCTGATGACGGGCGGCTATTCCATGGCCATGTGCCTGGGCGCAGCCCTGGCCGCGGGCGCGACGGCTCCGCTCGCGACCGCGTTCGGCTCCTGGAATGCGGCGCTGGCATTCTGGGCGGTCCCGGCCCTCGCGGCGGCCGTTTTCTGGGCCGCCACGCAGGCGATGGGAGCAGGATCCGCGGCACCGGTGCGCCTGGCCCGCGCCCGCGCGATCGTCATCTGGCGCGAGCCGATCGCCTGGCGGGTGATGCTGTTCATGGGGTCGCAATCGGCGCTGGCCTACAGCGTGTTCGGCTGGCTCGCGCCGATCCTGCGCGAGCGCGGCATGGACCCCGTGGCGGCCGGGCTCGTCCTCTCGCTGTCCATCTTCAGCCAAGTGATCTCGAGCTTCGTCGCGCCCGCGCTTGCCACGCGCGGGCGGGACCAGCGTCCCGTGGCCATTGTCCTCGTCATGCTGGCGCTGGCCGGTCTTCTCGGCTGCCTGTTCGGGCCGCTCTGGAGCGTCTGGCTCTGGGGGTTCGTGCAGGGACTGGGGCAGGGCGGGCTGTTCTCCGTCACCATGACGATCATCATCCTGCGATCCCCGGATGCAGGGATCGCGGCGTCGCTGTCCGGCATGGCGCAGGGCGGCGGATATCTGTTCGCCTCGCTCGCGCCTCTGGTCGTCGGGCTCATCAGGACCTGGACCGGCGGGTTCGATTTGGCCGGAGTGATGTTCTGTGGCGCGGCCTGCTTGGCGCTCTGGGCCGCGTGGGGCGCGGGACGCGACCGCCAGATCGGCGCTGCGGTCAGGCCGGGATCCTGACCGAGGCGCGCAGCCCGCCGAGCGGGCTGTCGCTGAGCGTCACCTCGCCGCCGTGCGAACGCGCGATGTCGCGCGCGATGGCGAGCCCAAGGCCCGAGCCGCTTTCGTCCTGGTTGCGCGCCTCGTCGAGCCGCACGAACGGCTTGAACACCTCTTCGCGCGCCTCCGGCGGGATGCCCGGCCCGTCGTCGTCGACGTGGACGGTGAGCCAGCGCCCCTCGTGATGCGCCGAGATGGCGATGTGCTCGCCGTGCCGTGCCGCATTCGACAGGAGGTTGAACAGGAGGCGCTTGAAGGCGTCCACGCGCAGCGTGAGAACCGGGTCGCCGACGATTTCGAGGCTTGTCTCGTGCCCTGAGCGCTCGGCATCGCTCCTGAGCTCGGACAGGAGGGCGGACAGGTCCGTCGTGACCGCCTGCTCGCCGTAATCGCCCCTGGCGAACGCAAGATAGCCTTCGAGCATGCGGCTCATCTCGTCGACGTCACGGCGCAGGTCGTCGATCTCCGGGTTCGGATCGAGAAGCGCGAGGGAGAGCCGGAACCGCGTCAGGATGGTCCGCAGGTCATGGCTGACCCCGTTCAGCATCGTGGTGCGCTGCTCCATCGCGCGCTCGATCCGGCGCTTCATCTCCAGGAAGGCATGGCCCGCCTGCCGCACCTCGCGCGCACCGCGCGGCCGGAACTCGATCTCCCGCCCCCGGCCGAAATCCTGCGCCGCGACGGCGAGCTTCTGGATGGGGCGGATCTGGTTGCGCAGGAACAGGATCGCGACCGCGAGCAGGATCAGCGACGTTCCCACCATCCAGACCAGGAAGATATGCGAGTTCGACGCGTAAGCCTGGCTGCGGCGGGCGAAGACCCGCATCACGGCCCCCTCGTTCAGCAGGACCCGAACCTCGATGAAGGAGGACCGGCCGACCGTGTCGATCCAGAACGGGCGGCCGATCTGGCGCCGGATCTCGTCGGAGAGGGCCTCGTCCAGGAGCGAGAAGAACGGCTTGGGCAGTGGAGCCGGGAGCGTGGCCCCGTCGATGACCTCGGCGTTGAGATTGAGCCGCTCCGCCGCGATGCGGGATAGTGCGTCCGCCGTGATCGCACGCGGAAACGTCTCGTGGATGTCGATGAGCGCCGCAATATCGGCCGTGACGGCCGCCGACAGGCGCTGCGTCACCAATTGCCAGTGCCGCTCCATGAACACGTAGGCAATAACCGACTGGAGCAGCACGACCGGCGTGATGATGATGATGAGCGAGCGGGCGTACAGGCCTTTCGGCAGCCGCGCTGCGAGCGGTCGGAGCAGCCGGCGGACGGCGTCGCGGGCGAAGATGCGTGGCTGCCGCAGCGCCGAAGTGGACATGGCGATCCCAGCCCTAATCCGTGACCAGCCGGTAGCCGATGCCGCGCACCGTCTGCAGGAAAACGGGATTGGCAGGATCGAGTTCGATCTTGCGCCGCAGGCGGTTCATCTGGACATCGACAGCGCGATCGTTGGGGCCGGCGCCGCTGCCCGCAAGCTCGTCGCGCGGGACTTCGGCCCCGAAACGATGGCCTAGAATGGTCAGGATCTCGCGCTCGCGTTCCGTGATGCGGATCGCCTCGCCGTCCCGGCGCAGTTCGCCACGGTCCAGCCGGAACGCGAAGGGGCCGAACCGGACGAGGTCCGGCGCAACGCTCTCGGTCGCTGCGGAGGGCATGGCCCGGCGGAGCATGTTGGCGAGGCGCAGAAGCAGCTCGCGCGGTTCGAAGGGCTTTGACAGGTAGTCGTCCGCGCCGATCTCGAGCCCCTGGACCCGGTCCCGCCCGTCGGAGCGCGCGGTCAGCATCAGGGTCGGAATCGTGGAATTCGTCCGGACGCGGCGGAGGAACTCGAACCCGGTTTCACCGGGCATCATCACGTCTAGGACCATCGCGTCGAAGACGACGCTGCCCGATTTCGCGCGCGCTTCCGCGGCGCTCGCGGCAGTCGTCACCCGATAACCGTTCTCGCCGAGAAAGCGGGACAGGAGGTCCCTCAGGCGGCGATCATCGTCGACCACCAGGACATGCGGGGCGTGATCTGCCGGCTCGTTGCGCGGAACGCTCATTCCGCCGTTTTAGCGCCCGAGAGCCGGTTGCGCACCTTTGCCCGCTCGCCCGCGTCCATCATGCCGACGAGAAAGCGTCGGACTGCCTCCTCGGCGGTCCCGCCCTCGATCGCGCCGGCGATGCGTCGGGTCTGCAGGCGCGCCATGCTGAGCGCCAGCTCGCGGCCCTCGTCGGTGGGCGTCAGAAGGCGCTGCCGGCGGTCCGCATGCCCGGTCCGCTGCACGATGTAGCCCTTGTCGATCAACTCCTTGAGCACCCGGTTGAGGCTCTGCTTGGTGATTTTCAGGATGTCGAGAAGCTCGGCGATGGTCATGCCCGGCCGGCGCACGACGAAATGGAGCACGCGGTGGTGGGCCCGTCCGAAGCCGTATTCCGCCAGGATGCGGTCCGGGTCGCTGACGAAGTCGCGATAGGCGAAGAAGAAGAGCTCGATCAGGTCGTAGGCCGGATCGTCGCCCGACCTGTCCGCGCGGGCGACGGGGCTTGGTGAGCTAACCGCCTCGGACACGCCAAGTCCCCAATACGTCAGGTTTATTGACATATCTCAGGGGCAGCATTAGCCGTCAACCAGAAGGAAGAACGCGGAAATAGCGGGACAACTGGAGGAGACCGTGATGAGTTTGGCCTTCGATCAGCGCGATGGTTGGATCTGGTTCGACGGCCAACTCGTGCCGTGGCAGGACGCCAAGCTGCACGTACTCTCCCACGGCCTGCATTACGCCTCGTCCGTGTTCGAGGGCGAACGTGCCTATGGCGGCGCGATCTTCCACTCGCGCGAGCACGCCGAGCGCTTTCGCCGCTCGGCCGAGCTTCTCGATTTCGAAATCCCCTATTCGGTCGACGAGATCATCGCGGCCAAGGATCTGGTCGTCGCGAAGAATGGCAACCCCGACGTCTATGTGCGCCCGGTCGCGTGGCGCGGCTCGGAGATGATGGCGGTTGCGGCCCAGAATGCGACGGTGCACGTCGCCATCGCGGTGTGGCCGTGGCCGAGCATGTTCGACATGGCCGAGAAGATGAAGGGCATCCGGCTCGACATCGCCGAGTACCGCCGCCCCGATCCGAAGACCGCGCCCTCGTCCTCGAAGGCCGCCGGCCTCTACATGATCTGCACGATCTCCAAACATGCCGCCGAGCGGAAGGGCTATGCCGACGCCATGATGCTCGACTGGCAGGGCAGGGTGGCCGAGTGCACGGGCGCCAACATCTTCTTCACGCGCGACGGCGCGCTGCACACCCCGATCGCGGATTGCTTCCTCGACGGCATCACGCGCCGCACCGTCATCGATCTCGCCCAGCGCCGCGGCATCGAGGTGATCGAGCGGCGGATCATGCCGGACGAGCTGTCGACCTTCAATGAGTGCTTCATCTGCGGCACGGGCGCCGAAGTCACGCCCGTGTCGGAGATCGGGCCCCATATGTACCGGCCGGGCAACCTCTCCCGCACCCTGGTCGAGGATTACGCGGCCGAGGTGCAGACGCGCGCAAAGGCGGCCTGAACGCGCCGCCTGCAGCGGTTCTGCCCGGGCGGGTTTCGAACTCGCGCTTTTTGAGGAACACGTTCGGCGTCACAGACGTTCATGGATTAGAACAATCCATGAACAGAGGCAGCATGAGCGAGAGCGCACGAAAGACCGACCGGCATCCCGATCCGGTCGAGGTCGAGAACCCGAAGATCAATCCAGAGGATGCCGGCGCCTCGAACCGCATCAAGGATCCGGACGATTGGGTGTCGGGACACGAGCCCATGACTGGCGCCCAGGCATCCTACCTGAAAACGCTCTCGGAGCAGGCGCACGATCCAGAGGCCTACGAGCCGGATCTCGACAAGGCGGAAGCATCCAAGCGGATCGACCAGCTCAAAAGCGAGACGGGGCGCTGAGGCACTCCGACACGACCCGCTTACTTCATGCCAAAGCTTTTTTGGGCCGAGCCATGCAGGAGGCTTGAGTCAGCCTTGAACTCACACCATATCTCCTGTGTGCGGGGTGTCCCGCTTGCAGGGTTTCAGGATGACCACGCGTCTTACCTCTTTCGCCCGCGTCGCGGCTGTTGCGGCGCTCGTCACCGCGCTTGCGGCCCCGGCCGTCGAGGCCAAGGTCGGAGGCGGATTCGGCTCCGGCTCGCGCGGCTCGCGCACCTGGAGTGCACCTCCTTCCACGGCGACGGCACCTAGCGCCGCGCAGCCGATGCAGCGGACGGAAACGCCGAACATGGGAACACAGCAGCGCCCTGGCGGCGTTGGCGGCCCAGCGGCCGCCAGCCAGGCCGGCCGTTTCGGCGGGTTCGGCGGTGGCCTGATGGCCGGCCTCCTCGGTGCCGGGCTCCTCGGCATGATGTTCGGCGGCGGCCTGTTCGGCGGCCTGTCAGGGCTGACGTCGATCCTCGGCCTCCTGATGCAGGTGGCCCTGATCGGCGGGCTGATCTGGCTCGCGCTGCGCTTCTTCCGCCGGCGTAGCGAGCCGGCGCTCGCCGGCGCAGGTGCTGCTCATCAGCGCTCCGCGCTGGGAGGTGCAGGCCTCGGCGGAATGGCTGGCGGCGGCGGCTCTGGGCGCCCAACGGCAGCGGTTGCGCCCGTCACGATCGGAGAGGCGGATTTCCAGGCTTTCGAGCGCGCATTGCGCGATATCCAGTTGGCCTACGGCCGCGAGGATATGCAGGCGCTGACCTACTTGGCGACACCGGAAATGGTTCGCTATTTCGGATCCGACCTCGAGCAGAATCGCTCGCGTGGGCAGCGCAACGCCGTCTCCGAGCCCAAGCTGCTCCAGGGCGACCTGGCGGAGGCTTGGCGCGAGGGCCCGACCGAGTACGCGACAGTGGCCATGCGGTTCTCGCTGATCGACACGATGGTTGATCGCGCGACCGGCCGGGTCGTCTCGGGCAACCCGACCACGCCTGAGCTCTCGACGGAGCTGTGGACCTTCTGCCGCGACAACGGCGGCTCGTGGCTTCTCTCCGCGATCCAGCAGACCGCGTGAGCCTATCGGAGACCGGCGCTGTCGCGCCGGTCTTTTCGCATCTGCACAGCTGACCAAAAAAAAGGCCGCCCTTGCGAGCGGCCCAAGTCTAGGGAGGAAACGCCCAAAGAGGGCAACAACATCGCGGCAGGGCCGCTCTGTTGCAATGCACAATATAAGTCAGGGTCGCTGACCTTGCAAGTCCCGTTTCGCAGGCAGGCTGCCCGTTCCGGCCGCAGGGAGGCCGATGCATTCCGGGCGAGAAGCCGGGAACTCCATTCGGCGACCCCGGTTCACCCTCCAGACTGCAATCACATGGAGGACGATCATGGAGGTCGTGCCGCACATCCCCCAACGGGGGAGCCCTGCACCGCGCCCGGCCAACCCGGCGCATGAGCCGATCCCCGGCGGGAACATCCCGACCGAGGTGCCACCGACCGTTCCCGACGAGATGCCGGATATCGGTCCGTCTGGTCCGCGCTCTCCCTACCCAGTGAACGATCCCGGCATCACCGACCCGCTCGGGCCGGGCTCGGAGCCGGACTACCTGCCCGGCCGCCCATCAAGCCCGATGCAGGTTTGAGGGGGCGCGTCGCGCATCAATGATCGCCCTGGGACGAACGTATGTCCCGGGGCGAGTTCAGGATCTCAAGAAGAGACGTCGCGATATGGCGCGCTTCGTCGTCGCTGAGGCGCAGCACGAAGGGAGGCAGCGGCCCGGATTGCAGAGCCACGACAGCCTGCCCGCGCTCGTCCGTTCCGATGTCGACGGTGGGACTCTCGAGGTCGAGAAAGTCGTCCTCGCCGAAAGCCTCGCCTTCATCGTCCGGGTCGATTTTCAGGAGCATCTGCCCGAGCGCCAGCACGAGCGATTGCGCCGTCCCGGCATCCATCACCACCGCCGTCGTATTGTCGTTCTTCTCGAACGCGAGCTGGATGTTGTCGCCTTCGAGCGTGACGGAAATTCCTGCCATAACGGTCCCGTTGAGAACTCAGCCCTATATAGGGTAGGGCAGGCCCTGACGTGAGTGTGCAT
>CAXUKK010000102.1:0-8546 GCA_964251455.1 uncultured Enterovirga sp. | reverse complement strand
TCGCCGATGCGCCCGTACAGGATCGCGAGGATCAGCACGGGGAGCCCGATCGCGGCCGTCAGGGCGAAGAAGGTCGAGAACCCGTAGGCCGACACCATGAAACCGGACAGGCCCGAGACGATCTTTCCGGGCAGGGCATAGAGCGAGGACAGAAGCGCATATTGCGTCGCCGCGAAGCCGATGCCGGTCAGGCCCGACATGTAGGCCATGAGCGCCGTGCCCGCGTAGGTGCCGGAGAAGTTGTCGATCGAGATCGTCAGCGCCAGCCGCCAGACCTCCGGAGAGCCGCTCGCGAGCCAAGAAAAGGCGAGATTGGACGCGGCGCCCGCGACTGCGCCGGCGAGGAGCGTCGGGTAGAGACCGAAGCGGGCGATGGACCAACCACCGACGAACGCCCCAAGGATGCCGATCCAGATGCCGTACAGCTTCGAGACGGCCGCGATCTCCCCGAGGGAATAGCCCATCTTGATGTAGAAGGGGTTTGCCATGACGCCGGAGACGAAGTCCGGCATGCGGTAGAACGCGACGAGCGCCAGCACGGCGACAAGCCGCTTGCCCTGGCGGCGATAAAGGTCCGCGATCGGCGCCGCGACCGCCCGCCCGAACGAGAAGCGCTCACGCGGTTTAGGAGGTCCCGCGTCGGCGACGACCCGCATCTCTTCCGGCGCCGGCGCGAGCAGCGACGCCGCTAGTCCGATGCCCATCAGGGCGGCCATCGTGAGGTAGGAGGCCTGCCAGCCGGCGGAGCTCGCGAGGAAGAGTGCTCCGGCGCCCGCGCTGATCAGGCCCAGCCTGTATCCGAGCTGGTAGGCCGCGAGCATCGAGCCCTGGCGTTCGAGGTTGGCGGATTCGATACGCCACGCATCGACGACGATGTCCTGGGTCGCGGCCGCGAACGCGAGCAGGAAGGCCGCGAGCGCGAGCACCGGAAGCGACGTGATGGGATCGGTGGCCGACATCACGAGGAGCGAGAGCCCTGCCCCAGCCTGCGCAACCACCATCCAGGACCGGCGTCGCCCGAGAAGGCGGGACAGCAGCGGCACGTCGAACGCGTCGACGATCGGGGCCCACAGGAACTTGAAGCTGTAGGGCAGCAGGAGATAGGCGAAGAGGCCGATCGCCTTGATGTCGATATCCGCCGTCGCGAGCCGGGCCGTAAAGGTGCCGCCGACGAGCAGGAAGGGCAGCCCGCACGAGAACCCGAGCAGCAGCATCAGGGCGACGCGCCGGTCGGCGTAGCTCTTCAGGCTCTCGAAGCGTGGCGCCATGCTGTGGATCCCGGGCGGACGTCCCCCATCCGCGCCGATCATAGCTGATGAAGTCTTAACGGGCCCCGCGCCGACCTGCCGCGTCCGGGTCGGCCTTGCCCTCGTGAGCCGGCCGCCGCAGGCGGCTCCAGAACTGGCGAATGATCGGATAGCGGCGGTCGCGCGCATGGGCGCTGTCGCCGCCATCCTCACGGACGAGGTGGATCTCACGGTCGTGATATTGCTCGAGACCGGGCCGGTGGCCGACGCTGAGCAGGGTCACGTCCGCGAGCTCGCTGCGGAAGAACTCCATCATCCGGGCCTGGCTCACCTCGTCGAGCGCAGACGTCGCCTCGTCCATGATGACGATCTCGGGCGGGTGGACGAGGAGACGCGCGAAGGCGAGCCGTTGCTTCTCGCCGCCGGACAAGATCGCGTCCCACTGGTCCTCGGCGTCGAGCCGGTCGGCCATATGCGACAGGCCGCAGCGGGACAGTGCGTCCCGCAGGCGGTTGTCCGAGACGCGCCCGTCATCCGCGAAAGGATAGAGGAGAGCATGGCGCAGCGAGCCGAGCGGCAGGTAGGGGCGCTGCGGCATGAAGGTAACGGTGGCGCGGCGTGGCCGGAGGATCTCGCCGCTGCCCCAAGGCCAGAGACCGGCCATGGCGCGGATCAGGGTCGATTTTCCCGTGCCTGAATCACCCTTGACCAGGACCTTCTCGCCCTTGGCGATCACGGTCGATGCGCCCTCGACCATGACGACGCCGTTCTGCTGCTTGATGGACAGGTCCTTGATGTGGATCGCGTCGTCCGGGCTGAAGCCCAGCACGATCGTCTCGCTCGACCCGCCCTGGCCGATCGACGTGTCGAGAGTGTCCATCGCGTGCGACAGCTCGACGACGCGCTGAGCGGAGGCCAGCGTCTCCGCCAGCCGAATGGCGTTGTCGATGAGCCAGTTCAGGGCGATCTGCGCCTGCGTGAACGCGGTCGCGATCTGCATCAGCTCGCCGAGGCTGAGCTCGCCCGACAGGTATTTCGGCGCGCCGAGCAGCAGCGGCACGACGGGCGCGAGGACCGAATTCGCATTCGAGATCCAGGTCATGTGCGCCTGTTTGGTGATGACCCGGAGCCAGCGCTTCGCCAGTTCGGCGAAAGTCTCCTCCAGCCGTGCGCGCTCGTCGTCGTCGCCGCCGATCAGCGCGATGTTCTCGGCCGATTCCCGCACGCGGGTCAGCTCGTAGCGAAGCTGCGCCTCGGCGGCGTTCTTGCGCTCGACGCCGCGGATGAGCGGCCGGCCGACGAGGATCATCGCGGTCGACGTCAGGCCGGCGTAGATCACGGCCGCCACGACCATGTAGCCGGGGACCCAGATCGGGCCGATCTGAAGCGCTCCGCCGACGACCCACAGCACGCCGAAGAACGCGCCTGCCGCCAGTACGGCGTTGGCGAGCCCGATGGCGAAATCGACGAGCGGCTCGACCGCGAGCCGGACGTCGTCGGCAATGCGGAACTCGGGATGCGAGGCTTCGCCGCCGACGATCGTCAGCTGGTAGAAGCGGCGTTCCGAGAGCCATCGCTCGATCAGGTGGTGCGTCAGCCAGCGCCGCCAGCTGAGTTGCAGGCGCATGCGGGCATGGACCTGCAGGACGGCAACCGCCGCCGCAGCCACCGCGAGGCCGAGCACGATGCCGACGCCGAGCGTGACCGAGCCCACGTTCTTGTGCTCGAGCGCGTCGAAGAAGAACTTGTTCCAGCGGTTGATGAGAAGGGCCACGCCCACATTGGCGAGCACAAGGGCGAGAACGGCCGCCGTGAGCGCCCAGGCGCGCCGCGCCGTCCGCCCCTGCCAAAAGCCGCTCGCCACCCGACGGAACGCGCGGGCAATGTCGACTGGCGACGGTTCTGGACCCTCCGCGGCGCTGTCCGGGGTCGTCCGGTCGGGCGTCGTCAACTCACCAGGTCTCCGCGCGTGCATGGCGCCGCCATCATCGCCGGGCCTAACGTCTGAAGCCGGACGCGTATCTTCAAGGCTTGCAACCGGCCAGGAACAATCCCGTGAGAAGCCTTAAGGCTGGATGAACTGCTTGGAGAGCTTGAGCGCCTGGCCCTGATAGTTCGAGGTGCCGATCGCCCCGTACAATGTGTCAGGGACCTCGACCATGCGCTCGTAGGCGAGACGGCAGACCATCTGCCCGTCCTCCAGGTTGAACGGGACCTCGTGGCTGCGCACTTCGAGGACGGCGCGGCTGCCCGGAAGCCCGCCCTCGGTGTAGCCGAAGCCCGGATCGAAAAAACCCGCGTAGTGGACCCGGAACTCGCCCATGGTCGGATCGATCGGGACCATCTCGGCCGCGAGCGTCGGCGGGATGTGCAGCTTCTCCTTCGATACCAGGATGTAGAACTCGTTCGGGTCGAGGATCAGCCGCCTGTCGGACCGGGCCCGGATGGGCTCCCAGAAATCGGCTGCCGGGTACGCGCCGATCCTGTCGACGTCGATGATGTCGGTATGGCGCTGCGCCCGGTACCCGACGAGGTTCTCGGGCCCGATCCCGGCAAGCTCGATGCGCATGACGAGACCGTTACGGACGTTCAGCGTTTCGCCATCGGAGAGCGGCGCCTCCTTATGCAGCTCACGCAACTCGCGGTCACGCAGGCGGAAATCGCCGATCTCTTCCTGGCTCGAGGTTCTGCGCCGGAACCGGATCTGGTTCAGGCGCGTGCCCTGCCGGACCTTGATCGAGAAGCTGCGCGGCGACACCTCGGCATAGAGCCGCCCTTCATACCCGCTCTCGACGCTGTCAAAGACGTCGCTGCCATCCGTGATGAGGCGCGTGAAGACGTCGAGGCGTCCCGTCGAGCTTTTCGGGTTAGCAAAGGCCGAGACGCTGACAGGGAGATCGAGCAGTTCCTCCAGCTCGACCACATAGACGCAGCCGCGTTCGAACACGGCACCATCGCCTGCGAGCGAGATCGGCTCTCCGTTCAGCGCGGCGAGCTTGTCGAGCACCGAGACGCCGCTACCCGGAAGGAAGCTCGCGCGTACCCGGTAGGCATTGCGGCCGAGGCGCAGGTCGAGGCTCGCCGGCTGGAACTGGCTCGGCCGGAGCTCGCTCGTCGCTTGCACGACGTTGCGGGCGACGAGTTCGCGGATGGCCTGGCGGGGCAACAGGCCCGCAGCACCCGCGAGCGGGGAACGCGGGCGGATCCCGCCCAGATCGTGCTGCTGCTCCATGCCGACATTCCTATGTCGTTTGTCGCGCTTTCTCCAGTGTCGCAGGAGACGCTGGATTTCGGACCGGTTCCACCCTAACCAGCGGCGCCGGCCGGACAGACAGGCGGGACGCGAGGAACCGATGATCTACGAGATGAGGGTTTACAGCTGCATTCCCGGGCGGCTTCCGGCGCTCCTGAAGCGGTTCGAGACGGTGACACTTCCGCTCTGGGAGAAGCACGGGATCCGGCAGGCCGGTTTCTGGACGACCCTCGTCGGCGAATCCAACCAGAACCTGACCTACCTTCTCGCCTGGGAGTCGCTGGCAGAGCGCGAGGAGCGCTGGAACGCCTTCCAGAGCAATCCGGACTGGATTGCGGCACGGGCCGAGAGCGAACGCGACGGCCCAATCCTGGCGAACATCGCCAGCTCCTTCCTGCAGCCGACCAGCTTCTCGTCGGTGAAGTAGGCGCTTCGCTTACTTCTCCCGGAAGGCCCGCATGAGCTGATCGTGCAGCGGCCTGACGAGGTATGACATGACCGTGCGAGGGCTCGTCTGGACGAAGGCTTCCACGGGCATGCCGGGCACGAGCCGCAGCCCCTCCAGGCGCTTGATCTCATCGGGCCCGATCTTGATGTGGATCGTGTAGAAGCTCGCGGCCGTCTTCTGGTCCTGGCTCACGTCGGCCGCGACGAGCGTCACCTCGCCGTTCAGCTCGGGCGTGGTGCGCTGGCTGAAGGATGAGAAGCGCAGGACCGCACGCTGGCCTATGTGCAGCTGGTCGATCTCCTGCGGCTGGATCTTCGCCTCCACCCTGAGCGCGTCGGCCTCGGGCACGATCAGCATGATGGGCTCGCCCTGGGCCGTGATGACGCCCCCGACCGTATGCACGCTGAGCTGGTGCACGACGCCGTCCTGCGGCGCGCGGATGTCGATGCGCTTCAGCTGATCCTCGGCCGCGACCTTGCGCTCGACATACTCCGCCGTCTTGCCGCGGATCTCGGCGAGTTCCTTACCGACCTCCGAGCGCATCTCCTGGTCGATCTGCAGGATCTGCAGCTCCGTCTCGACGATCTTGCCCTTCGCTTCGGCTGTGGCCGCCACCAGGTGTCCGCGGTCTCCCTCGAGGCGGGCCGCGTCGCGCTGCAGGCTCGTGACCCGACTGATCTGGACGAGCCCCTTCTTCCATAGCTCGCGCAAGCCCTCGAGTTCGGGCTGGATCAGGTCGATCTCGGTCTGCTTCGCGCCCGTCTGCTGGACGAGGCCCTCGATCTGCAACCGAAGCTGCGCCACGCGCTCGCGCAGTTGGGCGCGCTGGCCCTCGCGCGAGACCCGGCGGATCTCGAAGAGCTTCGTCTCGCCGGCGAGGAGGCGGGCGATCTCCGGAGAGGTCTTCGCCCGCTCCAGGAGGTCGGCCGGGAAGGCGATGTTGTCGTCACCATCGCGCTCGGCCTCGTCGCGGGCCTGCCGGGCCGCGAGTTCGTCGAGGTTCTTCGTCACGATGGAGAGGTTCGCGCGCGTGACGGTTTCGTCGAGACGGAGAAGCACGTCGCCGAGCTTCACCCGGTCGCCGTCCCGTACCCGCAGCTCGCCGACGACGCCGCCGGTCGGATGCTGCACCTTCTTCACGCTCGTCTCGACGACAAGCATGCCCTGCGCGATCACGGCGCCGGAGAGCTCCGTCGTCGCGGCCCAGCCGCCGACGCCGGCGATGAGGAAGGTCGTGACCGCGATCCCGGCCGCGAGATGCCGCCGGATGGAGCGACGGGTCGAATCCACACGGGTCATGCGCGCGCCTGCCCTTCTCCGACGACCCGAAGCGGGATCGCGCCGGTCTCAGCCGCGGCCGGCTTCTGCTGCGGGCGCAGGAGCCTCGACATAATCTCGTCCTTCGGGCCGAAGGCCTGGACGCGGCCGTCCGCCAGAACCAGCATCCTGTCGACGCCGGCGAGCGCACTCGGGCGATGCGCGACGACGATCGCCACGCCGCCGCGCCGGCGCACGCCGAGGATCGCCTCGGTGAGGGCCTGTTCGCCCTCGCCGTCGAGATTCGAGTTCGGCTCGTCGAGCACGACCAGGAACGGGTCGCCGTAGAGCGCGCGAGCGAGTGCGATCCGCTGCCGCTGCCCAGCCGACAGCATGGCTCCGCCCTCGCCGATGGGTGTCTCGTAGCCCTCGGGCAGGCGCAGGATCAGGTCGTGCACGCCCGCGGATCTCGCGGCCGAGATGATCGCGGTCGAATCCGGCTCGGCATCGAAGCGCGCGATGTTGTCGGCAACGCTTCCGGCGAAGAGTTCGACGTCCTGCGGCAGGTATCCGACATGCCGTCCGAGTTCCTCGCTTGCCCATTGGTCGAGAGCGGCGCCGTCGAACCGCACCTTGCCGCGCACCGGCGACCAGACGCCGACGATCGCCCGGACGAGCGAGGACTTGCCCGAGGCGCTCGGCCCGATGATGCCGAGCCCCTGCCCTGCCTCGATCGAGAAGCTCACATCGGCGACGACGAGCCTTTGCGCACCGGGCGGTGCGGCGGACACAGCTTCCACGGACAGCGAACGAACCGGTGCGGGCAGCCGCGTCCGGCCGTCATCGGCGGGAAGGGCGGCCAGCAACTCACCCAGCCGGCGCCAGCTCTGCCGCGCCGTCACGAAGCCCTTCCAGTTCGCGATCGCGAGTTCGACGGGGGCAAGCGCGCGGGCGGTCAGGATCGAGCTTGCGATGATGACGCCCGACGTCACCTCCTGGTGGATGACGAGATAGGCGCCGATCCCGAGCACGGCCGATTGCAGCGCCATGCGGACGACCTTCGACACGGCGCCAAGGCCGCCGGCGACGTCGGACGTGCGCTGCTGGCTCGTCATGTAGCGGTCGTTGGCCTCGCCCCAGATGGCGCCCATGCGGCCGCGCATGCCCATCGCCTGGAGAACCTCGGCATTGCGGCGGTTCGCCTCCGCGAGCGCGTTGCGCTTCTGTCCGAGTATCACCGTGTCCTGCGCCGGGCCCTTGGTCTTAAACTCGGTGATCAGGGTGAGGCTGACCAGGATGAGCGCTCCGCCGAGCGCCGCGAAGCCGATCCAGGCATGAAACAGGAAGCAGATCGCGAGATAGAGCGGGATCCAGGGCAGGTCGAAGAACGCCGCAGGCCCCATCCCGGACAGGAAGCCGCGCACTTGGTCGAGGTCGCGCAGGGGCTGGAGACCATCGCCGCTCTGGCGTGCCCGCAGCGGCAGGCGGGCCACGGCTTCGTGCACGCGGCTCGCAAGCGAACTGTCCAGGCCTGACCCGATCCGGATCAGCACGCGGCCGCGTAGCAGATCGAGCACGCCCTGGAAGGCGTACATGGCAAGCGCGAGGACGGAGAGGCCGATCAGCGTCGGAACGCTACGGCTCGGGATCACCCGGTCGTAGACCTCCAGCATGTAGAACGAGCCGGTCAGGTACAGGACGTTGATGGTCGCCGTGATCAGCCCGATGCCGATGAAGGCCGACCGGGCAAAGCCAAGGCCGGGCTTGCTGCCGCGGCCCGACGAGTTGCCGTGGTGCCCACCACGTGACGCGGTCCCTTTCGCAACCCCTCCCATGAACAGCCTCCGGCAAACGCGCCCGATCGTGTGACCGGGCTGCGTCGAGACGGAGGATCCCGGCTGGCAGCGCGCATGCCGCCAGAACCGGGGTTCCGTATCTCAACGGAGTTCGTTTGCCGGGGCTGAGTTTCGCACGCGTTTCGCTTGCTGCGTCAAGTCGACGCGAGATGTTCGGTGAATCCGGGTACCTGCGGACGAGCAGCACGATCAGCAGGATGATTAGCAGGAGCGAGATGCCGCCGCCGCCGTAATACCCGATCCCCGGCCCGAGATAGGCGCCGCCGCCTCCGAAGAGGAGGACGAGAACGATGATGAGCAGAATAAGATTCATGACAAGCTTCCCATAACGGCCGGACCCTACCTGCCCCGCGGTGACGGTCTACACCCCGTCTGCAATCTCCGGTGGACGGCTCAGCCGGATGCAAGCGTACCTCTGGACTCAGGCGGCCATCGCTGGAGCGGCATGGCGGGCATAGAGGAAGCCCAGAACCTCGGCCCTGGCA
>CAXUKK010000101.1:4357-8552 GCA_964251455.1 uncultured Enterovirga sp. | reverse complement strand
CCCGAAGACCGGATCACCCTGCCAGGAAGTGATCACCGTGTCGTCTGTGGCGATTGCGAGCGCGATGTCAGCGTCGCAGGGGTTAAGGAAGTTGGGGTTCCCGCTGCGCATTTCATGGATTTCAAAGTGACGGCCGATTTCCCCTGGTGCGCGCATGCCAGCTCGCCCGTCAGCTGCGCTGGGGGACAGAATGGGCTGATCTTTGGGCACGTGATTACAGCCCGCGAACACATGATTGTTCGAGAGCAGGTAGAGCTGTCGAGACCCCGGCTTTCTGACGATAGCACCAAGCGTGCCGGTGGACGCTTCGCTCGTCGGAGCGCAGGAGCTTCCGCAGCAGATCCTTCCGCCGTTCTCGAACAGGTGCCCAAAATTGGTAGATGTATTCGCCGCATCAGGCCGGACAGTGATCGGCCCCATCCTATGAGCCCTGATCTTTGTGCCGTCAATCTCGTCCGGCAAGCTTTCGATTAGCTTTTTCGAACTTCGATTCAAATAAATATGTACTTTCGGATCGTCCGTCCCCTCTTCGAATCCAACTGATTGTACCGAGATATTAGCAAATTCATCTGAGTCGTAGGATTCAACGGAAAACGCGCTAGCGGCCGCTGCTGTGAGTAGGCCTTTAACTTCTACCGGTCCGCTGGATGCCTCATATTTCCCATCACGCAAGAACTCATACGCGAGCCGCTCTGCAAGCGCTTCGGCGTTGGACATGTTCTCTCCCCTGGCTTTGTGCTTTCGCCTATCTTCCGCGGCCAAGCAGCGCAAGCCGGCGTGCGCTGTCGGATGTAGCCGCTCACGCTCTCGGCATGATTGTTCCAGCGCGCCGAGCCTAAACAATCCTCTCCCCGTCGAGAGGACCGCGATGAGGTCTCTTGGCTCCGGTTTCACCCGGCGCCGATGCCCGTCAACCCGGCTCGCCGACATCGCTGCCGCTCTGTGCGGCTCTGCCCCATTGGCGCGCGTGCCGCACGGGGTTTGACCGCCATCTCCTCGCGCCAGGTGCTTCTGCTGCCATCGACCCGCAAGCGGGCCAGCTCGACGGAGACGAACGTGGATCAGCGAACCCTCAGCCAGCCGATCAGCCGCCCGGACCAGATCGACGCGCTGCGGGCGCTCAATGACGCCTTTCGCCGGACCCTTTCCGGCGGCGATGTTCTCCTCACGCAAGGCGTGAGAAACCTCGGACCGGATGTGCTCGCCGATATCCTCGACCTGGTGCGCAGCTTCGAGTCATTCGAGCCGGGCAATGACCCAAATGGCGACCATGACTTCGGCGCTTTCGTCCAGGATGGCGAGCGCTTGTTCTGGAAGATCGATTACTACGACCGTTGTCGGCGGTTTGGATCGCCCGATCCGACGGACGCCAGCGTAACGACGCGCCTCGTCACAACCATGCTCGCCGAAGAGTACTGACGGCCAGGGCAGTCGACGTAGGTCGCCAGAGCAATGGCTAATTGACCGATCCTGATTGCCGGTCCACATTCGTGGCCACAAGCCGTTCGGCTAGGGCCTAAGCGTCTGGTCGGCGTGCGAAGTCAATGTTGGCTGCCCATCCTCCCGCCCCAGCCAAGCTCTCGATCTGCGGCTTTCGCCCGCAGCTTAGGTGCAGGCACCCTTGAGTGGCTGCCGGCTGGTCCGCTTCGGAGCACCCCATGAGGGGTGGAGCGTGCGGCATGGACATCAAGCGCCCGAGGCACGGCGGAACCGCTTCCGAGCCCGGACAGACGGGTTCAATTCACCTGGGGCTGCAATCGCCCCTCTCCGGGCCCGCTTGTGCTCTCGGTAACGCTTCGAAGTAGATCCGCTCGCGGCAACGTGAGTGTGTCCTGTCAGTCCTTATGCGCTGGTCGACGTTAGTGCCGGCGGCCCATCGCGGGGCTGCCATAGGAGCACCAATGGCCATCAAATTCGCCGCCACAATGAACGCCGTCAATCGCGGCCTAGCAACCCTCAAGCCCGCCAAGGGTGTCGAGATGATCGAAGATTGGGAAGCGGCTCTCGCCGATGTTGAAATTCCCGGCGTGAAAGGTCTGCTCCGCGATCTCGCCGCTCTGCGAAAGCAACTCGAAAAAGCCGAGCCGGACGGCGCACGGGTCCTGTCCCTGATGCACCGACTCGGTGCTGCAACCATCAAGATCGCCGCAAAGGGCGACAAGTCTGAAGAGAAGCTTCAGACGCTGGGCGAAGCGCTGACCGACGCTGGCGAGGATGCGCCGGATGAGGAGGAAGATGCTGAAGCGGCCGCGAGCCCGAAGCGGAAAGCTGCCAAGGCGTAATTGGCTCTGATGCGTCGCCAATTCTAGAAACTGAGCACGCTGCGGCGACGAGCTGCAGCGTGCCGTTACCTGACAGCTCGAATGTGTTGCCTCCAGGGCCGGAGCGCGACTGGGCTTTTTTCGGTGCAAATCCGGCATTTTCTTCAACGGCAGAGCCATGGTCAGGCTCCAGTACGCGTGCCTATCTGGTCCAGCAGCGCTTGGGCTGAAAGGAGATCCGGCAGCGCGAGCCCTTCGGCGAACCTGGCGCACACGGGAGCAAGGAGAGGTTCGACAGCCTCCTGGCGCGTTCCCCGCAAAAGCTGGGCGGCCAAGTCGGTCGAAGCCCTGAGTTCCCAGAAGAGAGCCCCATGGCTGCGGGCGATCAAGATGGCCTCCTTGAAGCACTCTTCCGCCCGATCGGCTTTGAGGTCACCTCGACCGCGCAGGAGCGTCTTTCCCTTCAGGCGCAGCAATTCGGGGAGGCACCAAGGTTCGCCCCGCCACGACCTCGCCAGCGCCTGTTCTATCGCGGCGCTCGCTTCCTGGTGCCGTCCAAGCTGACTCAGTCCGTCGGCAAGAAGCCCGAGGAAGTGGGAGTAGTGCATCACCGCACGGCCGGTCCGCCGCAACAGATCAAGTGCGTCACGTAGCACGGTCACACCCGCCGCCGCGTCGCCGGCCGAAATCTGTAGCGCTCCGGCGAGACATTGTCCCAGGCTCATCCAGAGCAGGAAACCGTGACCCTCGGCCAGATCCCGGAATTCCTCAAGGAGCCGAGATGTCAAAGGTGCATCACCGACCAACAAAGCAATCGGGCACGCCGATTCGCCAAGTGCGTAGCACAACGAAAGCTTGTGCCCGTTAGCTCTAGCGTCATCGAGACACGCACGCGATTCACGAAGCGCTTGCTCCGGGAAGCCCCGCAGCAGCGAAACTCGCGCCAGCATGGCCCTGGCCAGGACGGGCTGGTCGTAATGAAACCAGATGTCCCGCTGGCCCGCTTGAGGGACTGAATAGCTCCGCACGACGGTGCGAAGGCGAGTGGCGGATCTCCTGTGCTTTCCTAGATAGTGGAGCGTGTTCCCGAGGAGGCGACACCCGACGATGGTTCCCGTCCGGTCTCCGGACGCTCTCGCTGTCCGGTAGAGCGTAGTGGCGATCCCGTATGCCGCGCGGTTGTCACCGTTGTTCGACCTGTCCGCCCACTTTGCCCAGAGAATGCGCAGTCGGAACGGAAGGTCGGCGGCGGTGTCGGCGATATCAAGCGCTTCGCCAAGGACCTCATGCGTTTTGGCCAGAAGCCCGGTCGTGTCGATAAGGGCGACACCGAGCGCCGTGTACAGCCTCATCCGTAAAGCGGGATCGAGCGCGGAACCGGGCCCCAGCTGGGCAAGAGCCTTGTCCACCATGTCCCTGCATACGCTCATCATCGAGAAGTGCAGCCACACGGGTATGTAGGAGGCAGTCAGAGCCGCGCCGATGCCGGGGTCGCCAAGCTCCGAAAAGGCCCATTGGTGCGCGGCGCGAACATCATCGAGGACCCCTTTGTACCGGTCCAATGCGCGACCTGCTTCTATAGTCTCCGGTTCGCCCAGTCCGGAGGGCGCTATGTCCCGCAGGAATTCGGCGTGGCGACGCGCCGTTGAAGCAAGATCGTCAGAGAGACGAAGCTTCTCGAAAGCGTAGGCCCGGATCGTCTCGGGTAGCCTGTAGCAAGTCTCGGAATCCCTGCGCTCCAAACTCAGAAGAGATTTGGACAGAAGGCTGGCGATGCCATCTTCGATCAATGGCGTTGTGGGAGTCTCGCAGACCGCGACTGCCGACGCCGCCTCCAGCGTGAAGGTCGCCGCAAAGATGCTCAGCCGGTGGAGAAGTTTCTGGTCCGCAAGGGATAGGAGCTCGTAACTCCAGTCGAGCGTCGCGCGTAAGGT
>CAXUKK010000101.1:0-4257 GCA_964251455.1 uncultured Enterovirga sp. | reverse complement strand
TCTGGTCCGCAAGGGATAGGAGCTCGTAACTCCAGTCGAGCGTCGCGCGTAAGGTTGCGTGGCGCGGCAAGGGTGTACGCCGGCTGGCCGTCAAAAGTTCAAACCTCCCGTTCAGCCGCGACAGGACCTTGTCGATCCCCAGGGTGGCCGCCCTTGCGGCAGCGAACTCGATGGCGAGCGGCAAGCCGTCCAAGCGACGGCAGATGGCTGCTACGAGCCGGATGTTGTCGGCCGTCGGAGCAAAGCCGGCATTGCCCGCCGCCGCCCTCAGCATGAAAAGCCGGAGCGCGCTCGGCAACGGCTCCTCGCTCCGCCCGTTCGCGTTGTCGGGCAGGAGTTCTAACGGTCGGACCCGATAGGCATATTCACCCTCGATGCGCAGCGCCTCCCGGCTGGTCGTTAGAAGGACCGTCCGCGGGCATCGCCTGACCAGAGCGTCCGCAAGGCTGGCGGCGGCCGAGATGACATGCTCACAATTGTCGAGGATCAGAAGGAGTGACCGGGAGCCAATCGCGTCCGCTATCGCTAGATCGGACGACTCGGCGCCCTGGTGAAATACACCAAGCGCGCCTGCCACCGAGGACGTAATCCCCTGCCCGGCCGGTACGGCCGCGAGCTCCACGAAGGCGGTCTGGTGCCCTTCGGGGCCGGGATGGCTCCTCAGGACTTCGAGAGCAAGGCTCGTTTTTCCAATTCCGCCTGGGCCCGTGAGGGTCACCAGTCGGTAGGCTGTAAGAAGATCGCGGACGCGCGACACGTCATGGTCGCGGCCCACGAGGCTCGTGCCTGAGCCAAGTACGGGAGCTTGCGGTCCCGGAAGCGGACGGGCCGCGTGCTCGAGGCTGTCATCATTGTTCCGGTATGCCCAGCGCCCGAGGAGACGATAGCCCCGACCCGATGAGGTCTTCAGAAGTGCGCGGTCGGAACCCAGCGCCTTCCGCACGGCCGACACATGGACCTGAAGCGTGTTTTCCGCGACGACCGCACCGGGCCAGACGCGCCGCATGATCTCATCCTTGGTGACGAGCTCGCCTGCGCACTGAACGAGCGTCTCCAAGACCTCAAACGCACGTGTTCCGATCGGAACGGGAACGCCTGCGTCGCGTAGTTCACGACGATCGCGGTCAAGCTCCCAGCGCCCGGATTCGTGAATAAGGCGTCCCAACGCCGCGGACACGAGCACACCTCCAGGAATTTTCAGCTTCCAGAGGCATTCGCCGTGCCGGGACTGTCAAGCTCGGCGCAACGTGGTCAGGCATCAGAACTCTTCAGGTCAACCCCAAGGATTTCGCAGAAGCAGACTGCTCAAAGAAGGGAGTTCGCCGGGTAGGCACGACCAGCCAAGGGCGAAATCTGGAGTCCCGTACACTGATGAGCATGAGCCAGCGCAGCGAAGGGCCCGCCTCTGACCCAGCCCACTGGTCTGCGTGCAAGGAGAGCGGTCGGGGCGAGCTCGCTCGTGAGGAGCTTCACGCATCGCGTCGTGCGGTGCTCGCAGCGGCTCTCGGGGCCGCCGCCACGGCGTTCGCCACGACCGGATCGGCTGCCGTGCTTCATACCCGAGCCGCAGGAAACGTCATCAATGAGCCCCGGGGAGATCGGCAGATGAACACGGTGACAACAAAAGACGGCACGCAGATCAGCTTCAAAGACTGGGGCTCCGGTCGTCCCGTCGTGTTCAGCCATGGTTGGCCGCTCACGTCCGACGCCTTCGAAGATCAGATGTTCCACCTCGCCTCCAGCGGGTTTCGGGTTATCGCGCACGATCGCCGTGGCCACGGGCGGTCCTCTCAGCCCTGGAACGGCAACGACATGGATACCTACGCGGACGACTTGGCCGAACTCGTCCGAGTGCTGG
Organism: uncultured Enterovirga sp.; assembly: GCA_964251455.1. GTDB lineage: Bacteria > Pseudomonadota > Alphaproteobacteria > Rhizobiales > Beijerinckiaceae > Enterovirga. Next base: position 2,399 of record CAXUKK010000101.1, on the reverse strand, counting down.
ACATCAAGGACGCGGTCCATGTCGGGCATTCGACCGGAGGGGGCGAGGTCGTGCGTTACATCGGCCGGCACGGCACAGCGCGCGTCGGTAAGGTGGTCCTGATCAGCGCGATCCCTCCCCTCATGCTCAGGACGGAGGCAAACCCGCTGGGTCTGCCGATGAACGTCTTCGACGACATCCGGGCAAACGTGCTTTCCGACCGGTCGCAGTTTTGGCGGGAGTTGAGCCTGCCGTTCTTCGGCTACAACCGCCCAGGAGCGAATATTTCGGAAGGTGTCCGCGAACAGTTTGTCTACCAATCGATGATGGCCGGCTTCCCTGCGTCGTATTTCTGCATCCAGGCATTCTCTGAAACGGACCTCACCGAGGATCTAAAGAAGATTAGAGTCCCCACGCTCGTCATCCATGGCGACGACGATCAGATCGTGCCGGTGCAGGCCTCCGCCCTCCGTTCCTCAAAGATCATCCCGCATGCAACGCTCAAGATCTACACAGGTGCTCCGCACGGTCTTCCGACAACGCACAAAGCTAAGCTGAATGCCGATCTGACGTCGTTCTGCAGTGCGTGACACTGGCCAGCAAGCATAGGTGCAGCGACGATAACGAGGATCAGAGATGCGTAGGCCGATACTGGACTTAGCCGTTTTAGGCGCCTCCACGCTGTTCGCGGCTGGTGTCGCCGCGCAGACCGCACGAGAGGTCAAAGGCCCTTCGCCCTTGGTGGCGATTGAGAACGAACCGGCGCCCAAGCTGATCGTCGATCCGCCTTTGCCGGAGCAGCTCGCCCGCGGCCTCGTGTTCATCCAGTACCGGACCGAGAACGTGCGCGTGGTGCCCGTTTTCGGGAAGGGCGCGCTCGATGTGTCTCCCCGGATCGGCCACCTGCACATCACCGTGGACGACGCCCCATGGCACTTCGTCGACGCCAGCGGCGAGACGGTCATTGTCGTGGGCCTCCGCCCTGGGAGTCACAAGGTCCTGTTCGAGCTCGCCGACCCGACACACCGGGTCATGACGAGCCAGACCGTGACCTTCACGGTCCCCGATCCGGCCGCCCCGTCCCGATAGACCTAGCCTGGCGACCTGCGGCCCGGGCCCTCGGGCCGACTGCAATCCAGCGAGTCCTAACCTAAGGAGACCACGATGACGTCCAAGTTTCGCCTGGCGTCGGCAATCGTTGCCGGCCTGTCCTGCTCCTTTTTGGCTTCCGCGCCCATATCGGCTGAAACCCGCATCCCCGCCGCTGCGGAAAGTTCGGTGGTTCACTACCGCACAGCCAAGGCCGGAGGTGTCAACGTCTTCTACCGCGAGGCGGGTCCGCCGAACGCTCCCGTCGTGCTCCTGCTGCACGGGTTCCCGACCTCATCGCACATGTTCCGCAATCTCATTCCCGCCCTTTCGGACCGCTACCGGGTCATTGCGCCGGACTATCCGGGCTTCGGCGAGAGTGCGGCGCCGGACCACAAGACGTTCGCCTACACGTTCGGCCACTACGCGGACATCGTCGACGACCTGATGGGGCAGCTGGGCGCCGGCAAGTACGCCATGTACGTCATGGATTACGGCGCCCCGGTCGGGTACCGCCTCGCGCTGAAGCATCCGGACCGCGTCACGGCCCTCATCGTCCAGAACGGCAATGCCTACGAGGAAGGGCTGAAAGAGTTCTGGGACCCGATCAAGGCGTACTGGGCCGAGAACACGCCGGCTCGCCGTGCAGCCCTCGACTTTCTAGTGGCGCCGGAAACCACGAAATTCCAGTACGTCGACGGCGTGCGAGATGTGTCGCGAATCTCGCCCGACAACTGGCGCCACGACCAGTCCCTGCTCGACCGCCCGGGCAACAAGGACGTGCAGCTCGATCTCTTTCGAGACTACGGAAGCAACGTCCCGCTTTATCCCGCATTCCAGGAGTTTTTCCGGCGCCATAAGCCGCCGACGCTGATCGTGTGGGGCAAGAACGACAAGATCTTCCCCGCGGACGGAGCGGCTCCCTACAGACGCGATCTGCCCGAGGCCGAAATGCATCTTCTCGATACGGGGCACTTCGCGCTTGAGGACCAGGCGGATGTGATGGTGCCCCTGATCAGGGACTTCCTGTCACGAAAGCTGCCGACCAAGCGGGCGGCCGCGAAATAGCGGAGATCCACCGGTGACAGCCGTCCTGGCCGGGGCGGCTTTCGCCCGTCGCGAATCGCTTCGGCCGCCCCTGTGGCGGGACCCGCCGCCGGAAGGCGAGATCATCACAGGAGACGACATGGGCCATAGGTTCTCCGAGATAGCCTTCACCGACTCGGTGCAGGATATTCAACGCACTCAGGGAAGCCGCGAGGTGTATGCCCGGAGAGAGGCCCTCGCAGAACCTGGCGACCGCCTCGGTCCCGACGAGCGCGACTTCATCG
>CAXUKK010000100.1:4097-8561 GCA_964251455.1 uncultured Enterovirga sp. | reverse complement strand
GAGACTAGCCGTGGTTTCCGGGGTCTCGCTTCGCGAGCCCCGGAATGACGGCACCGCACCTCAAGGAAAATCGATGGTAGCCGGTCTCACCCCTGACCTGATCGCACTTCAGCTTTTCACCGGGCTGGCGCTCGGGGCGGTTTACGTCCTTTTGTCCATCGGCCTGTCGCTGATCTTCGGCATGCTGACGGTCGTGAACTTCGCCCATGGCGCGTTCTACATGCTGGGCGCCTATATCGGCCTCTACGCGCTGTCGCTCGGGGTGAATTTCTGGGTGGCGTTGCTCATCGTGCCGGTCGGGGTCGGGCTTGTCGGGCTCGCGGTCGAGCGAACGCTGATCCGTCCCTTGTACGGACGCGGGATCGATTATCCGCTGCTCCTGACCTTCGGGCTCGGCTACGTCATGATCGAAATCGTCCGCATCGTCTTCGGGCGCACCGGCCATCCGTTCGACACGCCGGAACTGCTGCAGGGCGCGGTCGACATCTGGATCGGCTATTTCCCGCTCTACCGCCTCTTCATCATCGCGGCGACGGCCGTGGTGCTTCTCGGGCTCTACCTCTTCCTCGAGAAGACGAGTTTCGGCCTCATCATCCGGGCCGGCGCGCGCGATCCGCAGATCGTCCGTATCCTCGGCGTCGACGTGTCGAAGGTGTGGCTGATCGTATTCGGCATCGGGACGGGCATCGCCGGGCTCGCCGGCCTGCTCGCGGCGCCGCTCCAAGGTGTCGCCCCGGAGATGGGAGCGACGATCCTGGCGGAGGCCTTCGTCGTGACGGTCGTCGGCGGGATGGGATCGCTGCTCGGGGCGGTGCTTGCCGGCCTTCTGGTCGGCGTCGTTGTGAGCATGACATCGCTCTTCGCCCCGGAGATGGCCAAGGTTTCGATCTTCGCCCTGATGGCCCTCGTTCTGCTGGTGCGGCCGCAAGGCTTCTTCGGCCGCGCCGGCCTGATGAGCTGAGCCGATGTCAGCCCAACTCGCACCTTCGCGCGCCGACATGGCGCCACTCTCGACGGGTGCCAGGCTCGTCGACCTCGCCGAGCGGCACCGCGTGCTCCTCGCCGGGATCTTCCTCCTGGTCTTCCCGCTCGTGCTGCCCTTCCACGCGCTGGCGATCGTGATCCTGACCTACGGGCTCTACGCCCTCGGCTTCAACCTGCTGTTCGGCTATCTCGGCCTGCTTTCCTTCGGCCATGCGGCTCTGTTCGGCGGCGGCGCCTATATCTGCGGCATGGCGCTGGTCCATCTCGGCTGGCCCTGGTGGCTCGGCATCCTCGGCGGCACCGCGGGAGGCATGCTGATAGCGCTCGTCGTCGGGGCGATCGCGATCCGGACGCGCGGCATCTACTTCGCCATGGTGACGCTCGCGCTCGCGCAATGCGTCTACTACCTGTTCTATCAGGCCGTGGACCTGACCGGCGGCGAGAACGGACTGCGCCTGCCGGCGCTGAACACCATCGACCTGTTCGGCATCAAGCTGAATTTCGTCGACCCGCTGACCCGGTACTACGTCGTCGCGTCCTTTGTCCTGGCGAGCCTGTTCGTGCTGTCGCGGATCCTGGCCTCGCCCTTCGGCGCCGTCATCGAGGGCATCCGCGAGAACGAGGCCCGCGCCCGCGCCTGCGGCTACGATGTCACCCGCTCGCGCCTCCTCGCCTTCGTCCTGTCCGGCGCCTTCTGCGGATTGGCCGGCGCGCTCCAGGCGCTGCATCTCGCGATCGTGCCCGTCGAGACCCTGTCGATCGAGACCTCGGGCCTCGCCGTCATGATGTGCCTGCTCGGCGGGATGGGCACCTTCTTCGGCCCCTTCGTCGGCGCCGCCGTGTTCCTCATCCTGGAGAACATCGTGTCCGTCTACACGGTGCACTGGCAGCTTGTGGTCGGGATCGTTTTCATCGTGTGCGTCCTGTTTTTCCCACGCGGGATCTGGGGCTCGATCCTGCACTGGAGCCGGCGATGAGCGCCGCCATGTCCGACGTCATCCTCCGGACCGAGAAGGTCGGGCGCACCTTCGGCAAGTTCGTCGCCCTGAAGGACGTGTCGGCCGAGTTCCGCCGCGGGGCGCTCACCTCCATCATCGGCCCGAACGGGGCCGGAAAAAGCACGTATTTTAACCTGCTCTCCGGCTCCCTGCCGCCGAGCTCGGGCAAGGTTTCGTTCGAGGGCAAGGACGTGACGGGCCTGGCGCAGCACCGCTTCGCGCATCTCGGCATCGCGAAGTCCTTCCAGATCACCAACGTGTTCCCGCAGCTTTCCGTGCGCGAGAACGTCCGCATCGCGGCGCAGGCACTCAAGACCCGCTTCGACATCTGGCGCCCGCGGGCCCAGATGGGCGAGTTCATCGAGACTGCCGACGAATTGCTGAGAGTGGTCGGCCTCTGGCACCGGCGCGGCGAACTCGCCTCGGCGCTCGCGCATGGCGAGCAGCGTGCGCTCGAGATCGGCATGGCGCTGGCATCGAGGCCGCGCCTTCTCCTCCTCGACGAGCCGACGGCCGGCATGAGCCCGGAGGAGACCCGGACCATGATGGACCTCATCGTGAAGCTCGCCTCGGAGCGCACGGTCATCCTCGTCGAGCACAAGATGAAGCTCGTGATGGGCATCTGCGATCGCCTTCTCGTGCTGCATCACGGTGAATTGCTCGCGGAGGGGACGCCCGACGAGATCCGCCGCAACGAGACGGTGAAGCGTGTCTATCTCGGCCAGCGGGAGCATTGAGATGCTGCGCGTCCAAGGGCTGAACGCCTGGTACGGGCCGAGCCATGTGCTGCAGGGGATCGATCTCGAGATCCGTCGCGGCGAGATCGTCTGCCTCATCGGCCGCAACGGTGCCGGCAAGACGACGACCCTGAAATCGATCCTCGGCCTGATCCCGAAGACGACGGGCAGCATCGTGTTCGAGGGAAAGGAACTGCGGGGCCGTCCAGCTCACGTGCGCTACGGTGCCGGGCTCGCCTATGTGCCGGAAGAGCGCCGCATCGTTCCCGGTCTCACGGTGCGCGAGAACCTGAGCCTCGGGCTCGTGGCCTCGCCGTTGAAGAACCGCGAAGCCGAGCTGATCGAGAAGACGAAGCGCATCTTCCCCCGCCTCGCCGAGCGGCTCGACCAGACCGCCATCACGATGTCCGGGGGCGAGCAGCAGATGCTCGCCATCGCGCGCGCCATGATCGCCGAGCCGAAGCTCATCATGATGGACGAGCCGTCGGAGGGCATCATGCCCGTGCTGGTCGACGAGATGTTCGAGCTGTTCAAGTCCATGAAGGCGGAGGGGCAGACGATCCTGCTCGTCGAGCAGAATGTCGAGCTGGCCCTCGGCATCGCCGACCGCGCCTACGTCATCGACCAGGGCACTATCGTGCACGAGGCGAGCGCAGCCGCGCTCCTGGCCGATGCGGAGATCCAGGAACGGTATTGCTCGGTTTGACGATCGTCGTTCCGGGCGCGCTGCGGCGCAGGCCCGTCCGTTATTGAAGCCGTGGGTTCCGGGTCCGATGCTCCCCATCGTCCCGGAATGACGGCTCGGTGTATCAGGAGACCAACATGGCACAGGTTCTGAAGCGCGGCCGCGACGCCGAGCAGAAGGCGGAGGACGACGCCAAGACGCGCGCGATCGTCGAGGGCATCCTGGGCGACATCGCGGAGCGCGGCGACGCCGCCGTGCGCGAGATGTCAAACAAGTTCGACGGCTGGGATCGCGCCGATTACCGGCTGACCGATGCCGAGGTCCGCGACTGCCTCGGCCAGCTCTCGGCACGGGATATCGAGGACATCAAGTTCGCGCAGGCGCAGGTGAAGAACTTCGCCGAGCACCAGCGCGCGTCCATGACCGACATCGAGGTCGAGACGCTGCCGGGTATCGTGCTCGGGCACAAGAACATCCCCGTGAATTCGGTCGGCTGCTACGTGCCGGGCGGCAAGTACCCGCTGCTGGCCTCCGCCCATATGTCGGTCGTGACGGCCAAGGTCGCGGGCGTGCCGAACATCGTCACCTGCGCGCCGCCGTTCCACGGCAAGCCCGCGCCGGCCATCGTCGCCGCTCAGCATCTTGCGGGCGCGGACGTGATCTACTGCCTCGGCGGCGTCCAGGCGGTCGGCGCGATGGCGCTCGGGACACAGACCATCTCGTCCGTCGACATGCTGGTCGGACCTGGCAACGCCTATGTGGCCGAGGCGAAGCGCCAGCTTTTCGGCCGCGTCGGCATCGACCTGTTCGCCGGCCCGACCGAGACGCTCGTCATCGCGGATGACAGCGTCGACGGCGAGCTCTGCGCGACCGACCTCCTCGGCCAGGCGGAGCACGGCCCGAACTCGCCGGCGATCCTGCTCACCAACTCCGAGAAGCTCGCCCGCTCGACGATGGCCGAGATCGAGCGCCTGCTGCAGATCCTGCCGACGGCCGAGATCGCCCGGAAGGCCTGGGAAGATTACGGCGAGGTGATCCTTTGCGCCGACGAGGACGAGAT
>CAXUKK010000100.1:0-4087 GCA_964251455.1 uncultured Enterovirga sp. | reverse complement strand
ATTCCCCGCGAATTCGCCGAAGTCGTCGAGCACTGGTCACCGCGCGTAATTGCCGACCTCAATGGGCAGAGCGTCAAGGTCGCCAAGATCGAGGGCGAGCTTGTCTGGCATGCCCATGCCGACGAGGACGAGATGGTCGCCGAGGCCGATCGCATCGCGTCCGAGCACGTGCAGGTCATGACGCGCGATCCGGATTTCTTCTTGCGCAACATGACGAATTACGGCGCGCTGTTCCTCGGGCCGCGCACCAATGTCGCCTACGGCGACAAGGTCATCGGGACGAACCACACGCTGCCGACAAAGAAGGCCGCGCGCTATACGGGCGGCCTCTGGGTGGGCAAGTTCCTGAAGACGGTGACGTACCAAAAGGTCCTGACCGACGAGGCCTCGGCCATGATCGGCGAGTATTGCTCGCGGCTGTGCATGCTCGAGGGTTTCGCCGGCCACGCCGAGCAGGCGAATGTCCGCGTCCGCCGCTACGGCGGCCGCAACATTCCCTACGCAACGGCGGCGGAGTAGCGGGACGTGATCCGGTCCATCCTGAGAGACGCGACCCTCGAAAGGGCGCCGCCGCTTCACGATCCCTCTCCACGCCCGGGAGAGGTCGCCCAACCGCAGCGGAGGTCGTGTGAGAGGGAGCGCGCCATCCGGCTGGCGCCCAACCCCCTCACCCCAGCCCTCTCCCGGTCGGGGAGAGGGAGCGCGTCGGCGCTGGGATCCGAACCTGTGGGACAGGGACCTTGCCGATGACCCGGAACTCCATCCTTCCCTCCTTCCGCCTGGACGGCCGGCGTGCGCTGGTGACCGGTGCGGGTCGGGGTATCGGGCTCGCGGCCGCGCAGGCGCTGGCGGAAGCGGGTGCCGACGTGACGCTGGCGGCCCGCTCGGCGGGCGAGATCGAGGCGGCCGCGGCCGAAATCCGTGCCGGGGGAGGGCGGGCCGAGGCGCTCGCCGTCGACGTGACCGAGTTGGACGCCTTCGCTGCGGCAATGGCTGGGGCCGAGCCCTTCGATATCTTCGTCAACAATGCCGGCACCAACCGCCCGAAGTCGTTCGTCGAGGTTACGGCCGAGGATTTCGACGCCGTCATGGACCTGAACGTCCGCGCCGCCTTCTTTGCCGCGCAGACGGTGGTGCGGCGCATGATCGAGGCCGGGCGACCGGGTTCGATCATCAACATGTCGTCACAGATGGGGCATGTCGGCGGCGCAGGACGGACGATCTACTGCGCCTCCAAGCACGCGCTCGAAGGCCTGACCAAGGCCATGGCTGTCGAGCTCGGCCCGCACGGCATCCGCGTCAACACGCTCTGCCCGACCTTCATCGAAACGCCTATGACGAAGCCCTTCCTAGAGAATCCGGCTTTTCGCGAAAGCGTCCTCTCGAAGATCAAGCTCGGGCGGCTCGGACAGGTCCAGGACCTGACCGGCGCGATCGTCTTCCTGGCGTCAGATGCGTCGGCCCTGATGACGGGCTCGGCGCTCCTGGTCGATGGCGGTTGGACGGCGGACTGATCGCCGAACCAGCCGGCCTACGGGATCAGCAGCACCTTCCCGAAATGTTCGTTTGCCTTCATGTGGGCGAGCGCGGCCGCGACCTCGTCCAGCGGAAATGAGCGGTCGACCGGCAGGCGCAATTCGCCGGCCGTGACCGCGTCCCACAGGTCTTCGCGCATGCGGCGGTTGATCTCGCGCACCTCCTCCACCGAGCGGGTCCGGAAAGTCACGCCGATATAGCTGATGCGCTTCAGGGCATGCAGGTCGTAGTCGAACTCGCCCTTGGCGCCGCCGAGGCGTCCGACATTGACGATCCGGCCGAGCACCGCAGCCGCCCGCATGTTGCCGTTGGCGACCGAGGCGGAAACCTGGTCGATGATGACGTTGACGCCCTTGCCGCCGGTGATCTCCTTCACCTGGTCCGGCCAGGCGGGGTCGCTCGTGTCGACACTATGCGTCGCGCCGAACTCGGGCAGGCGCGCGCGCCGCTCCGCATTCGTCGACGTGCCGATCACGGTCGCAGCCCCGCGCCGCTTGGCGATCTGAAGCGCCATGAGGCCGACGCCGGAACTCGCGCCCTGGATCATGATGCTCTCGCCCGGCTGCAACCGCGCCTGGGTGACGATCGCGTCGTGCATCGTCTGAAGCGCGAGTGGGAGCGTCGTCGCGTTCTCGAAGGACATGCCTTTGGGAACATGCGCGCAACGGCCGTAATCCGCCACGGCGTATTCGGCATAGCCGCCCGAGCCGGAGCACATGACGCGATCGTCGGGCTTGAAGCCCCGGACATCCGCGCCCGCCTCGACGACCTCGCCGGCCCATTCGAGCCCCGGGATCGTCCCGGTGCCGCCGATCGCGCCATGCGCGTGGCCGGCCGCGACGGATAGGTCGGCGCGGTTGAGGGACGCGGCCCTGACGCGGACGAGGATCTCGTTCGGCTTGGGCGAAGGCTTCGGCACATCCCGCATGGCCAGCCCGGATTCCGTGACGACCGCTGCTCTCACGTCGCTCTCCCCAATGGCCTCAGGCCGCCTTCGTGACCGGAGCTTGTAGACGCTTCGACGGCGGCCGCAACGCGCCCGCGCCATCACGAAACACGATCCCTCGGCTCAGTTCTTATCATTTCACTACGCAGTGAGCCGGCGGTAGAGCCGAGCATCGTTAGCTGAGAGCAGGACCATCATGAAGCTCGGCTTCTTCACCATGCCGATCCACCCGCTGGACAAGGATTGGCGGCAGAGCCTGCGCGAGGACCAGGAGGCCTTCATCCTGGCGGACGAACTCGGCTTCACGGAAGGCTATTGCGGCGAGCACGCGACCGACCAGGCCGAGAACATCACGTCGTGCATGCTGTTCCTGGCGACGCTCGTGCACCGCACGAAGTCGATGAAGCTCGGCACCGGCACCGTGAACCTGCCGAACTCGCACCCGGCCGCGGTCGCGTCGAACATCGCCATGCTCGATCACATGCTGGACGGACGCTTCCTCTTCGGCATCAGCCCGGGCGGGCTGATCTCGGATGCCGAGGTGTTCGGCAACCTGGACAAGGACCGCCCGGCCATGTTCCTGGAATGCATCAACACGATCCTGGAGATCTGGGCGCGCGAGGCGCCGTACCGGATCGAAGGCAAGTTCTGGACGGTCACGACAGAGCGGACCGTGCTGGCTGATATCGGCCAGGGCATCATGCCGAAGCCGCTGCAGCGACCCCATCCGCCGATTGTGGTCACCGCGGTCGCGCCGTTCTCGAAAGGCGTGGCGGAAGCCGCGGCGCGAGGCTGGGACCCGATCTCGGCGAACTTCCTGATGGCGCCCTGGGTCAGGAGCCATTGGCCGAAATACGTCGAGGGCTGCGAGCGGGGAGGGCGGATAGCCGATACGGCCAATTGGCGCGTCGCGCGCAGCGTCTTCGTCGCCGACGACATGGCGACAGCGCGTGACTACGCCACGAACCCGAACAGCCCATACCGCTTCTACTACAACCAGATGCTGACCAAGATGAAGCGCGCCGGCCGGCTGGAATTGTTCAAGACGAGCCGCGACATGCCGGACGACGAGGTCACGCTCGACTTCGTCTGCGACAAGCTCGTGACCTGGGGCACGCCGGACAAGGTGGCCGATGAGCTACTTGGCTTCCGTGACGAGGTCGGCGAGTTCGGCACCATGCTTTATGCCGGCCACGACTGGGCGGATCGCGAGCTTGGCCGCCGGTCCATGGTGCTGCTGGCCGAGAAGGTGTTGCCGCAGGTGAATGCGGGCAGGTCGAGCCAGCCTGCGGAGGCTGCGGAATGACGATGGTCCCCATCCCGGGCGGAAGCCTGTTCACGCGGGTCGACGGCGAGGGCGACAGGCCCTGGCTCGTCCTGTCCAACTCGCTAGCGGCCGACCACACGATGTGGGACGCGCAGATGCCGCTCCTGACAGAGCGCTACCGCGTCGTCCGCTACGACACGCGGGGCCATGGACGGAGCGAAGCGCCGCCCGCGCCCTACAGCTTCGACGACCTGGTCAGCGATGTCGTGGCCGTCATGGACCATCACGGCGCCACCCGCGTGTCCTATATGGGCCTGTCGCTCGGCGGCATGACGGGG
>CAXUKK010000099.1:7722-8600 GCA_964251455.1 uncultured Enterovirga sp. | reverse complement strand
TCCGCCGAGTTCGCCGGTCTTCGCATCCTTGTAGAACCAAGGCCCGGTCTGGGAGTAGCCGACGCGGAGAACGCCCTCCTTGCGGCACTTCGCCAGCACGGAACTCTCCGGCACGCCGCTATCCAGCATCTGCGCCATCGCGGGCCTCGTCCCGGCAGCCGCCAAAGCGCCCGCCGCGGCACCCGCGAGTGCAACGCCCTTCAGGAAATCGCGCTTACCGTCCTCGATCCGCTCGCCCATTCACCCCTCCGTCCATGTCGCCCGAAATGCTGCTCAGCGGCTCGCGCCGCGCGCGTCGATCGCCCAGATCTCCTCGACCCGACCTTTCCTGACGCCGACATACCAATCGTGCAGGTTGATCGTCGGGTCGCAATGGCCGGGGATCAGCGCGACCTTGTCGCCAAGGCGCGGCCGCGCGGCTCCGGCCGACAGGCCGATCTTGCCGTGCTCGTCCGACATGCCGAGAAACTCCCAGCCCTCGGCGCCATGGACGCGAGGCGGACCCTTTTCGCCGCTATAGGATTTCAGCCCGGCATCGACCACGAACCAACCACCGCCCGCGACGCTGATCACGCCGGACAGCACGAATAGGCTGTGCTCGAACTCGGCATAGGGTTGCCCGTCCGCACCCGTGATCGCGGCGTAATCGAGATCCATGAAGGCATAGGATCCGGCCTGCAGCTCCGTGTATACCCCGCTTTCCGCCTCGATGCGGAACGTGCCCGTGCCGGCACCGCTGACCGTCCGGGCGTTCAGCCCGGACACGGCGAGCGCCTCCTGCGTCTCCTGCACGGCCGCTATAGCGGTTTGGATCGCGGCCTCGCGCTCCGCCATCGTCGGAAAGTGCTGCGCCCGGCCGTGATAGGCCTGCAGTCCCT
>CAXUKK010000099.1:0-7712 GCA_964251455.1 uncultured Enterovirga sp. | reverse complement strand
CCTCAGGCCCGGTGCATCGGCAATCCGCTGCGCCAGGTCGCTAGCCGCCCGCCCGGGCGGGACACCGCAGCGCGCCATGCCGACATCGATCTCGACGAAACCGTTCAGCTGCACGCCGGCACGGCTGGCGGCCGCGGACGCGAGAGCGACCTGGTCCGCATCGTCGAAACAGAGCCCGATCCGCCGGCCTTCGGCGAGAGCGGCCAGGCGATCGAGCTTGCGCGGGTCGACGACCTGGTTGGAGACCAGGATGTCCGGGATGCCGCCTCTGGCCAGCGCCTCGGCCTCGCCCACCTTCTGGACGCATTGCCCAACGGCACCCGCCGCCATCTGCCGACGCGCGACCTCGGAGCTTTTGTGGGTCTTGGCGTGGGCACGCAGACCGACACCGGCGGCGGCGACGTAGGCCGCCATCTTGGCGATATTCCTGTCGAACGCGTCGAGGTCGACGATGAGCGCTGGCGTATCGATGTCCTCGACCGCGGAACCGATCGAGGCGGGTGGATTGTGCATGGAACGCGGGTTGCTTGCGGTCGGGTGTCGCATCATACTCAGACCGCGCACGCCACGTCGATATGTTATTTGGGGCAAATTACAGGCATGTCGGATCGTATTGGTTCCGTTCCGACCATCCGTGTGAGCGACGTCCACAAGCGCTTCGGGACTGTCGAGGTGCTTAGAGGCGTGTCGTTTGATGTATATCGCGCCAGTGTGGTGAGCATGATCGGCGCAAGCGGCTCCGGTAAGAGCACGTTGTTACGTTGCATCAATCATCTTGAAGTGCCAACCTCGGGCGAAATCTTCATCGACGGCGAGCCTCTCGGATCCAGGACCGATGCTGGCGGCCGGGTGCGGCCGCGGCCCGCCCGCGATGTCAACAGAATGCGGCGCGACCTCGGGGTCGTGTTCCAGCAGTTCAATCTATGGCCGCACATGACCGTCCTCGGCAACGTCATCGAGGCTCCGATCCGGGTACGCGGCCTCGCGCGCAGGGAGGCCATCGAGGCCGGGCGCGAGGCGTTGGCCAGCGTGCGGATGCTCGAGAAGCAGGATGCCTATCCGGCCCGCCTCTCGGGTGGACAGCAGCAGCGCGTCGCCATTGCCCGCGCGCTGGTGATGCGGCCGAAGGTGATGCTCTTCGACGAGCCGACCTCGTCGCTCGATCCGGAACTGAAGGAGGAGGTGCTCGGCGTCATGCGCGAGCTCGCGGCCTCTGGCATGACCATGATCGTGGTGACGCACGAGATGGAGTTCGCCCGCGATGTGTCGGACCGGGTCCTCTTCCTGCACCAGGGCGTCATCGAGGAGGAAGGACCGCCCGCTGAGGTTTTCTCGCGGCCACGCTCCGAGCGCTGCAAGCAATTTCTGTCGAAGCACCTGTCGCGAGATGCGGCTTGAGCGAAGCCCTTCGTCAGGCGCTCGATCTCAGCCTGTTCTGGGAATACCGCCAGATCCTGCTCGGCGGGCTCCTGTTCAATGCCGGCGTCTTCGCATGCGCGGCCTTGGCGGCGCTCTCGCTCGGACTGACGGCCTCCCTTCTCAGGACGGGCCAGCACGCAACGCTGCGCGCCGGCGGCAACGGCTATGTCGAAATCTTCCGCAATGCGCCGGACTACGTGATGCTGATCTGGGTGCATCTCGTGATGCCCATCCTGATCAGCCGCGCGCTGGGCCGCCGGATCGAATTCGACCCGTTCCTGTCGGCCGTCATCGCACTGGGGCTCGTCTATAGCGGCTACCTGGCCGAGACCTTCCGGGCGGGCTTCCAGGCCATCCCGATCGGCAACATCGAGGCAGGCCGCTCGCTCGGCATGTCGGCGTTCCAGATCCTATGCCGCATCTCGCTTCCCCAGGTCGTGCGAAGCATGCTCCCAGAGGCGATGAACAACTTCGTCTCGCTGTTCAAGGCGACCACGATCGTGTCGCTCATCGCCGTTCCGGACATGATGTACCGGGTGACGATGGTGACTCAGCAGGAGATGCAGCCTCTGCCACTCTATACCGGGGCTGCGCTCACCTATTTCACCGTGATCTTCGTGGTCGCGTCCCTCGCCCGCTTCGGCGCGGAGCGGTGGCGCCGGACCATCATGGCCTAACCAAAGATGGGCAATTGGGACAGGCTGGTCTGGAACCAGCGCGGCGTTCTCCTCGACGGGCTCCTGGTCACGCTGGAGGTCTGCGCCTACGCGTTCGCGGCCGCCGTTGCGGGCGGCCTCCTGCTCTGCCTCGTGCGCCTCTATGTCCCGGTGCTGCGGCCGGTCGCGGTCGCGCTGATCGAGTTCTTTCGCGGGACGCCGATCTTCATCCAGCTCGTCTGGGTCAACTACGTGTGGCCGGAGGTGTTCGGCTGGCCGACGAGCTTCTTCACGGCCGGCTGGGTGGCGCTGGCGCTGCAATCCGCGGGCTACCTGGCCGAGACCTTCAAGGCCGGGATCGAAGGCATTCCGCGCGGCCACTCGGAGGCGGCGACTTCGCTCGGCATGTCGCGCCTGCAGACGCTGGCCCGCATCGTCGTTCCGCAGACGCTGCTCGCGACGATGCCGGCCCTGATCAACCAGGTCACGGTGATCGTGAAATCGTCGACGCTCGTGTCCGTCATCACCGTGCCGGACCTGATGTTTCAGAGCCAGCGGATCGTGAATCGCTATTACGAGCCGCTGGAGGTCCTGACGGCGACGGCCGCCATCTACATCACGATGATCTTCGCCCTCTCGCATCTCGGGAACAGCCTCGCCGGACGGCTTCGGAGGCAGCTGGGATATGTGGTGTGATGCTCGCTGAAGCGGCCTCCCACCCTCATTCAGGCAGCCGCCCTCAACTGAGCGCCCGGCTGGCTCGTTGAACATGACAGGCCAATGACGGACGCGGCTTCAGCGACCACCTCCGATGCTGACCGAACCCCGAAGCCGGGCGTGTCCTTTGTGTAGAGATTGCCGAGTGCCATCGCGACGAATTCGGGGCGGAATTCATCGGCAATGTCTTCGAACTTACAGGCTGCCTTGACCTGCTCGATGATGAATTTGGGCTGAAAGCCGGCGAGCGGGAAGTCGTTGCGCTCACGCAGCTCGGATATCACGAGCTCGATGATGTCATCGGGCGCCTCGAGGCCGAGACCTCGTGACACGCTCTTGAAGATCTGACGATACTCCTGCACCGTCGGGGCCGGCACTTCGAGCTTGTACGGGATGCGGCGCAGAAACGCCGGGTCCATGAGATCGCGAGGGGCGAGGTTCGTCGAGAACACCACCAGCTCGTCGAATGGCAGCGAAAAGCTCTTCCCCGTGTGAAGCTTCAAATATTCGACGCGGCTCTCCAACGGCACGATCCAGCGGTTCAGCAATGCTTCAGGGCTGACGACCTGTCGGCCGAAATCATCGATCACGAACGTTCCGCCAAGCGCCTTGATGTGAAGCGGTGCTTCGTAGAACTTCGCTTGTTCATTGAAACTCAAGTCCAGCATCTCGAACGTAAGCTCGCCGCCGGTGACGATGAACGGACGCCGGCACGGCACCCATCGTCGATCGAATTCCTCTCTCCGCAACGTTACGACTTCACTGGCAGGCTCGGACGAGCCCTGAACGGAGACGTGTATCCCAGGGTCGAAGACCTTGATGATCTGCCCTTCAACGTTGATGCAGTACGGTATGTAGATGACGTCGTTGAACAGCTCTCCGATTTTCTCGGCCACAGACGTCTTGCCGTTGCCGGGCGCGCCGTAGAGCAGGATGGACCGCCCCGAATTGACGGCTGGACCAATCTGCCCCTTGAAGGCTGACGGCACGATCATGTTGGCAAAGGCTTTGTCGATTGCCGCCTTCGAGATGCGCTCATTCGTCAGCCGCTGGCGTTGTATGCGGTCCTTGTAGGCTTCGAGCGAGACTGGCGCGGGGCCGACATAGCTGTTCCCCGCTAAAGCGTCCGCCGCCCATTGCTTGCCCTTCTCGGTCAGCGAGTACCGCAGCTCCGAGAAGCCGCTGGATCCGGCTGCGCCGAGTGCGGCGAGCAGCTTGCGCTCCTTTGCCTGCTCGATGATGAGCTGCATCGTGCTGTGCGGCAGCTTCAAGACGTTGCCCAGCACCGAGGCGGTTTCAATGTTCGCCGAGTAGATGGCCTTCATCGCCAGGTTCAGAAGCTCGCTCGTGCTGAGGCCCGTGTCCGCGAGCGACCTCGGCAGGGGCGGCGCACCATGCATCACCGCCTTCAAGTCCTCGGGCTTGAGCTTCCCCATAGCCACGAGATTGTCCCCAAGGCGGCCACCTTGCAACTTCTGACGCTCCAAACCCTCCGCGATGTCTGCTTTTGTGACCAAGCGATTTGCGACCAGGATGTCACCGAGCAGCATGAAGATCTCCGCCGAATTGATTGAAGGTCCAACGCACGACGAGGCAGTAGCTCCAGCGGGGCCCCATACCTGCCAGGATTATGGTTGACCGTTTCTCTGCAGACGGTTGAGATCTTGCTTTGCCGGAGCACCTCCATGTGCGCTTGACGACGATGATCCAGCGACGCTTGTAAGCGCAATGGAAAGGTCGACCGTTGCCATCATGAGGCTTGGCCTCAACATCGTGGCCACCGGCGCCCACACGGCCGGCTGGCGAATGCCCGCAGCACAGGCTGACGCCGCGATGGACATCCGCACCTGGAAAGCGATCGTCCGCGCCGCAGAGGAACCAGGCGAGGATGCCGGACGGTCGCCGGCATCATGGGCAAGCCACATAACGAGCGACCCCTTTCGCGATCGTATCGCAATCCCGGTGCGGCTGAGAGCCCTTTCAATGACGGGACGCACCGGAGAGGGACAGCGCGGTTCCGAGCAGCACCATCAAGGCGCCCGTCCCGAGGAGCAGTAGCGCGTAACCACGGTTGCTGCCCCGGACGGCACGTCTCACCTTGCTTCCGAGTTGCTCTCGGGCGCCGCGGCTTGCGAGTTTCTGGGCCAGGAGGAGGAGCAGCAGCGCAGCTACTCCCCAATGCGCTCGGACGAGCAGCGCGTGCGTGCTCGTCATCCGAGTGAGGTCGAGCGACGCAGTGGAGCCGCCGTACCGGTACAGGTCGCCGTGGAAGCCCATTGTCTCAAGGGCGAGCGCACTGATGAGGTACAGCACCATAAGGCCGAAGCCGGCGAGCTTGCCGGGTGCAAGTGTCTGGAAGAACACGGCCAGGATTGCCAGGAGTCCGGCATCCCAGGTCCGAGGCAGCGCGAAGCCAAGAAGCCACATGCCCCCATGCATCGCTCCCGTCCGCCATGCCTCGAGACCGGCCGCGGCGAGCGCAGCCGTGCCAAAGCTCCCGATGAGGATCAGGAGCAGCGTCAAAGCCTTCGAAAGGACAAGCGTGGCGCCCGGGATCGGAGAGGACCCGATGATCTCGTCCAGTCCGACATCGTGCTCGCCCCAGACCAGTTCGCCCGCCCAGAAAGTGGCAACGACGATCGGCACGAGCCGGAACGCGTCGTCAACCCGGGCGATGCTGTCCGCGAGAGTGGCGTCGGGGGTCAGTTGCGCGAGCGCGCCGACAACGTTCGTGAGCCCGAGCAGGAGAAGCACAGGAAAGAACGGGCCGCGGAGAACGCGGCCGAGTTCCAGGCGCGTCCGCGCCGCAAACTGCATGACGGCAGCCGCGCGGTCGAAGCGACGTGCAACGGTCCAGGAGCGCTGGACGGGAGCCGGGCTCGTGGGGATGGCCGCTCTCGGGTTGCCGTTGCGTGCGATCGACCGCCGCCACCGAAGCGCGAGCAGGATCGTGCGCCCTGCGATCCCGAGCCAGATGAGGCGATTGACCGCGAGCGCGCCGCCGACCGGCGGGAGGGTGGTCGAACGCTCGACGGCGGTCCAGCCGCTTGTGGCGAACCGGACGGCCCCGAACCCGAACGGATCGACGAGCGCCACGAGCAACGTCGAAGCGCCCGTGCTGCCGGAGCCCAGTCCGTAAAGCACCAGAAGCGCGACGGCGCCCAGATAGGCGGCGAGCGCCGAGCGGGCGATCGTCGCGAGCGCGAAGAAGACGGCTGTCGCGAGTACGAGATTTGGCATCGCCAGGACAAGGAGGCCGTAGGCCACGGCCCGGAGATCGGGCGCGGCGAGCGAAGCCGCCCAGGGCGCGAACGGTGCGAGGATCAGACTGACAGGTACGCTCAAGAAGCACAGGAGAACGGCCGCGAGCGCTCCCCCGAGACGTCCCACCGCAAGCGTGCCGGAGCGAGCGGGCGTCGACAGCACGATCTCGCGAAAGCGGGCCGTCTCGTCGCGAAGCGCTGCGTCGGCAGCAAAGGCCGCGGCGGTGAACAGGAAGAACAGGCTCCAGACGAGGTGCACCATCAAGATGGCCTCGGCACTCGTCCGGTTGCCGGCTCTGAGTGGACCGACCTGGAGGCGTTCTACCGTCAGCGAGCCCAGGACCATCAGGGCGGCGATCCCGACGACGATGAGGAAGACCGGCGACCGGGCCTGAAGGCGCAGCTCGAACGCGGCGATGCGGGTCGCGAGGTCGCGAGCCGGCACCCTAGCCACGTGCGGCCCCGGTGACGCCCGCCAGGTAGACGTCCTCCAGCGTGGGTTCGGCAGGTTCCCAACCCTCGGTCGGTGGCTCGTCGGCGAGGGCCCGTAAGACGGTGTGTCCGGCCATCAGCCTGCGCGAGATGACAGCGGCGGCGACCCCCGCGTCCGTAGCAGCCTTCCGATCTGTCACCCGTTGCCACATGCGGCCCCGAAGAGCTGCGACCAGGTCGGCCGGCGTGCCGTCCAGGCGTACACGACCACCTGCCAGGAGGACCACCCGGGGGCAGATCGCCGCGACCTCCTCGACAAGGTGCGTCGAGAGAAGCACGACCGCCCGATCTCCCGCTTCAGCCAGAATGTCGAGAAGCCGGTTGCGCTCCGTCGGGTCGAGGCCGGCGCTCGGCTCGTCGAGCAGGAGAAGACCGGGTTCGCCGATCAGCGCCTGCGCGACCCCGAAACGCCGTCTCATGCCGCCGGAGAGCGATGCAAGCACGCGGTCGCGGACGTCCCAGAGAGCGACGCGGACGAGAAGCCCCTCCACGACGTTTCTCCGGAGGCTGCGGTCTGAGACGCCTTTCAGCACCGCCATGTGGTCCAGCATCTCGCGGGTGGTCACTCCCGGATAGACGCCGAATTCTTGAGGCAGGTAGCCGAGCATGCGTCGCAGCCGCTCCGGCTCCCGCAAGACGTCGACGGCGCCGAACTCGACGGAGCCCGCCGTCGGCTGCTGCAACGTTGCGAGGACGCGCATGAGGCTCGATTTGCCGGCACCGTTGGGGCCGAGGAGGCCGAGCACGCCGTGATGGACGTTCAAGGTCACGCCGCTCAGCGCGGGCGTGCCGTCCGGGTAGATGAGCTCAAGATCGCGAAGACGCAGCATATGACCGAGCTTGGAGCGGGCCGGAGGTCCGGGCGGCGGGTTGCGATCTAAAACGTTTCGACACGCCTACTGGGCATTGCCGTTGCGAATTTCCATCCCAACGCGCCTTGAAGCCGACGAGGGTGGCCTTTGGGCGAACTCAGGCCGCAGGGGCTGCCGCGCTTGCGTCGAGCAAAACGAGCGGTGGGTTCCATCCGCTTCGAGTTCCGGCCGAGCTTGCCTCGGCGACCCCTTCGAGCAACCGCTACCGCTACTACTTCTCCAACTCGGCTATCTCTTCGGCTGCTGCGACGGGAGAGCTGTGCGCTTCGCGTTCGGCTGACACACTAAGCCGC